>CAYJBA010000209.1:0-5409 GCA_964367865.1 uncultured Bacteriovoracaceae bacterium
ATATTGGGCGGCTTACTGGGCGACGATGTTAACCGACTTGTGAAAATCGCGGGCAGCTTTTTAGACCTAGAAAAGACTGAACAATTTGTCGAGGTGATGTCGATACAAAAAAAAATCAACCATTGGATGTGGGGAGTTGGAACTGTTGTAGCTGATCCATTTCTCACCTTGGTTGCGATATTGTTTTCCGCCATTTTTATATACTTAGGAGCCAGAGTCCTTGTTACTCCCGGAAAAAATGGGGCGCCCAAAGAGATTACCTATCAATCCGCAGCGCGAATCGTTTGTTACGCTACGACGCCCTCTCTTTTTTACGCTATTCCGCTTTTGGGCGGGTTTACAGCCTCGCTTTGCACGCTAATACTTACGATTATCGGGGCAAAAGAAGTTTACCGAGTAGGAGCGGGACGGGCTTTGGTTATTGCGCTTTTTTCTAAAATCGTGCTCGGCACATCCATCGTGGGCGTGTTTTCTATTTTGGTTTTCGCAATGGTACGAATGTTTTCGTAGATGTGAACTATTCTTCTGTTTGTTCTTCTTGCCAAAAATCTTCGACAGTCGGCTTTTCTACAACTGGCGCATGCGGAGCTGTCCCGTTATGAAGTAAAGAGGATTGAACTGGATTTTCAATTCGATCTTTAATGACGCCATTTACACGATTTACCAACGTGATTAGATTAAAGGGCTTTACCAACACCCCCGCTACCATGTCCCTCACACGATGTATCAGCTCTACATCGACAAACGCACTCATCACTACAATCGGAGTGTTATGATTTGGACCTGCATGGGATCTTAAATAATGAATGATTTGCTCGCCCGAGCCTCGGACTAAGCGAATATCTACCAAGATGACGCTAAACTCCTGGTTCGAGAGTTTCGCCATAGCCTCACCCACAGTCGTCGAATAAACTGGCCGATAACCATGACGCTTTAAGCCTTCGCCTAATCCCTCAGCGATGATTGTGTCATCCTCAACGAGTAAGACCCATCCCGGGCCCATCTTGGCGTCGTATATAGTTTTCGAGTTCGAATTTAGGTTCCGTTCCATATAATCCATTTTATAAGGATGTGTCCCTGAAATGGTTAAAATGACATATCTTGTTAAATTCTTTAATATTTTATATCTATTTGTTTTTATTGATATTTATATGTCGACTCCTCTTCTTAACTTTGATCTGAACTCAATAGAATTGATAAAGGTCCTGAGATTCACAGGCCTGGCGTTTTCTGAGACAATATATACAGGGATAGCTCCCTGTATATGCCAAGCATTAAACGTCGCGTCATTAGAGCCAGTAGCTACTCAATCATTTCAGTGATTGCCTTATACTTTTTAAGCCCGCCCAACCCCCAGCCTGGAGTGTCATTGACCAATAAAGACGACACGGGGCGGTTCATCGCTCAATACGTCCCAGAGCAAGGCTTCTGTTCAAGTATCTATCGAAGAGCTTGTGAGAGTACCAGCCTAACTCGAGACCCTACAGGGGTAGTTTTCTCCGATGCCGAGGGCGAAATTCAAGCTCTTCGGGTATACGAACAAATCATCAGAAAAAACCCAAGCTGGGATCGACAACGTGCAGATGATGAACTCGTTCGAACGATCTACACTCCGAAACAACGCTCGAGAGTACATAAAGCCTTTCGGTGGGTGATGCACGAAATTGAACTACTCATTGAACGTCAGCCGGAATCAATTTTTACGACTTTAGAAAAACATCAACTCAAAGGTCACTTAAAAAAGGTCGACCTTCAACTCCCATCGCCAACGTCTCTTTATAAAGATGAACCCGATCTCTACACTAAAAATGACGTGTTCTATGAGCGTACCTTCGAAGGAAAAACTCGTTTACGAGTCGGAGGCGCTTATCTTATGGCGGCCAAGTCTTGGTTTAACATGGTGTATACCGTGGCTCATGAACTTGCTCATTCAATAGACCCTTGCGAAATGCGAAGCGCACATCTCTCCTATCCCGCTTACGATCGCCTGGGCGCATGCTTTCTACAAAATGGGCTCATTGAAGCGCGAAAAATGAGACTCGAATGCGGTGAAAATGACCAACTTTCTGAAACTTTCGCTGACTGGGTGGCAGCACAAATTGCGGCACGCGCACTCAGTGACTACGCCACAGAGTTTCACAAAAAAGATTTAGAAGCTGCCGCCATCAACTCCGTTAAGGACCTATGCGATCAGGAGGAGGATCTCAAAGAGTTAGATGTCGAACACCATCCTCATCCTCGGACCCGCATAGAAGAAATTTTTTCGAAGAATCCACGCATCCATGAGCTTTTCGGATGTCCTGACGTTTCGGGACCGGCTTACTGTAGTTTTGAGTGGGTCGCCCCGCCCAGTTCTGTACATATTCAAACTGAAATCAACCGAGGTCAATCGCCATGAAATCCAAAATCCAATTATCCGCCCTCCAATTACTCATCATTTCGTTTTTATCGAGTACCACCTGGAGCGCCTGCTCGATCCGACCCATAACACACGCTGAGCTTTCGGATAGCAGCGTGGATATCATCTATACACTGGGACATAACCAACATCGCTTTACTGCAGAATCTCACTCCGGAAAATTCGTTGCGAGAACGTTTTTGGATAAAAAACTACTCGATGAAAACGCAGTGGACTCTTTAAATTATTATGATTTCGTACATAAAGCTTCGAACTTTATGGGTGATCGAAGAAGGGTAGCTTCCGTAAATAATGCGGAGAGTCTAGCTTCATGCCGCGCTCCATATACCGTAGTTATTCGTCTCAGCGGGGATGCGAAAACCTATCAGGGCTGCCGTTCTATAGATGATGGAAATTTGAGCCGTTTAGTTCGAGATGGGGAATTTCTACTGTATTCCAAAAAGTGACCCGGTCTGATATGTCGAACCTATGGTTAATCCCAATATTCATGGTTCGATTGAAGTCGTTTGTGGAAGTATGTTTAGTGGCAAAACCGAAGAACTCCTTCGAAGGATCAAGCGTGCCCAAATCAGCCGGCTCAAGGTCCAGGTTTTTAAACCGCAGCTTGATGTAAGATTTAGTGCTGATCACGTTCAAAGCCATGACTCAAATCGTGTACTTTCGATTCCTGTTTTAAACGCGCGGGAAATTTTAAATTGTATCGATGATGCTACACGAGTTGTTGGAATAGATGAGGCTCAGTTCTTTGACGATGCAGTTGTAGAAGTTGCACAGAAACTCGCCTACCGTGGAATTCGAGTCATTATTGCTGGCCTGGATATGGATTTTAGGGCTGAACCCTTTGGTCCGATGCCAAAACTTCTGGCAATCGCAGAGCAAGTGACCAAACTATCCGCTGTTTGCATGGTTTGCGGTGGAGCAGCTTCACGCTCCCAAAGAATTATGGGTGAAGTGGGGCCACAAGCCGAAAAAATTGCTTTAGGTGCGAATGAATCCTATGAGCCCAGGTGTCGCTTCTGCCATGAACCCCATTCGATGGGTGTAGCTACGAAACCTGGGATTGTTGCTTCGAACCCGATAATCTATTCAGCCGAGAGGTCTTCGAATGGATCGCCAGTTTAAAAACTACACTTACACCTCATCTGAGGTTGATCACGGTTACGGTTCCAATATTCATATTTTGTCAGATTTTTTTCTACTTTCGCACCTTGCACAACTCTGCGCTGAAGGCACAAAGCAACCCATGATCAATGAATTGATTCACACGCTTTACCTTTCGCTTTTAAAAATAGTAGTTAATAAAGAATTTCCTAAAAAAATTTCAGCGATACGAACACGAATGGCCAGTAGCCATAAGGAAGGGGTCTTTAAAGGACCACTCTTAGACGCTGAGCAATCCGTAGTATCCGTTAACCTCGCCCGAGCGGGCACACTTCCATCTCATATTTGCTACACCGCACTCAACTATTTTATAAATCCCGACATAGTGCGTCAGGATCACATCAGTATCGCTCGCACGACTGACACTCAGGATAAGGTCACAGGGAGCGAAGTTGCAGGTCACAAAATTGGTGGAGATATTGATGGATCGATAGTCTTATTTCCTGATCCTATGGGTGCGACCGGCGGGACTTTGGTTGAGGCTGTGGACCTTTATAAAAAAAGGGGACGAGCGGCTAAATATATCGCGCTTCACTGCATCGTGACCCCCGAATACATAAAAAAAATCCAGTCGCGGCACCCCGATCTTGTGGTGTACGCTATTCGTCTAGATCGAGGACTGTCGCCCACCGATGTATTGGATTCCGTACCGGGAGTACATTGGGAGCGTGAAAAGGGGCTAAACGATAAGCACTATATCGTTCCGGGCGGCGGCGGATTTGGGGAGATCATGAACAATGCCTATGTCTGATGATAGCAATCGCCTTCCAAAAGTGTTGATTCCACAAGTAAAGCTCCATGCGCGACTCGCGGAGCTCGCCCAAGAAATCAGCAATGATTATCAAGGAAATGAAATAGTCGCCGTCTGTATTCTCAAGGGAAGTTTTATTTTCTTCTCAGACCTCATTCGTCTTTTGGATCTTCCAATGACTTGTGAATTTCTTGGCGTATCGAGCTATGGAAATAAAATGAGCTCTTCGGGCGAGGTAAAAGTGACGCTCGATTTAAATGAACCTCTTTCTGGCCGGCATGTTGTTGTTTTCGAAGATATCGTTGATACAGGATTGACATTGAGCTACATCCTCAACCAACTCAAAGCCCGCCGTCCCGCTTCGCTTAAAAGCTGCTCCTTGCTTCTTAAGCCTGACTCATTAAAAACAGAAGTTCATGTGGATTACCTGGGCTTTAAAATAGGTAAAGAGTTTGTTGTCGGTTACGGAATTGACTATGCCGGCAAATACAGAGGTCTCCCTTACATCGGCTATGTCGAGCAAGACCACTAAGGGAAGAACCATACTATCGAAGGCCCCGACCCGGATCGACCTGTCTGGGGGCACGATCGATCTATGGCCTCTTTTTCTTTTTTTTAAAAATCCCATTACTGTTAACTTGGGTATCGATTTATTTGCTGAAACAAAATTAGTCGAATCACCCCTCTCCCCTGCACCAACTGAGATTACGCTAAGATCAATCGATCAAAATATCGAGCTTAAGCTCAAGTGGCAATCCTTAGAAGAAGACCGCGAAGTACCCCCGGCACTGATCCTTCACTATAAATTATTAAAATATTTTTATTTAGATTCGAAGGAAAAACGAGAAGGGCTCAAAAAGCATAACCTCTTAATAGAAACAACTGCCAAAAGCCCTGCAGGCGCGGGCTTAGGCGGGTCCTCCACTTTAAGCGTCTCCCTGATCGGTGCATTGGCAACCTGGTCACGAGGACAAATGCCAGATGTAAAAACTGAGGGCGAAAAATTTATCGATGTAGTTCGCGACGTAGAGACAACCGTGATTCGCGTTCCAGCGGGCTTGCAAGATTATTATGGCGC
>CAYJBA010000210.1:0-5354 GCA_964367865.1 uncultured Bacteriovoracaceae bacterium
GGGCCCGCAAGCGCCATAGAAGACGTGCCTCGAACCATAGGAACAAAATCCGCTAGCGCTGGAATATAAGAAGTACCCGCGGCAGTAGGCCCCATGACCGCGGCGATCTGAGGAACTACTCCGGATAGGATCACTTGATCAAAAAATAAACCACCCGTTCCTGCGAATTGTGCACCAGCCATTTCTTGAATTCTTGCTCCAGCCGAATCCAATAACCAAATAATGGGCATGCGTTCGCGAAGAGCTAACTCGCGCATGCGGGCGACCTTTCGTTCGCCGACTTCTCCCATCGATCCAGCCATGACAGTAAAATCATAAGCAGCGACACAGCAGGGGCGACCGTCAATGGTTCCGATTCCGGTAATTACGCCGTCAGCCGGAGTCGCACGGTCTTTCATGTCGGGCGAGGTAGATTGGTGTCTGCCCAAAATACCATGTTCTATAAAGGATGACGTGTCAAAAAGCAGATCGATTCTTTCGCGCGCGGTCAGCTTTCCGCTCTCGTGCTGCTTTTCGATAGCCTCAGATCCGCCCATTTTTCGGGCATCATCTTTTATTTTTTGAATATTTCTTGAAAGTTCACGGGGCGTTTCCATTTTCGAGAATCTCCCTAATGACGTGCTTGGCGATAATCAGATTTTGAATTTCGGAAGTACCCCCTCCGATATCAAAGAGCTTGGCGTCGCGCAGACAGCGCTCGACACCATACTCGCGCATATAACCATACCCGCCCAAAGCCTGAACAGCTTCGCTTGCGGTTTCAAAGACTTTTTGAGCCGTGAGAAGTTTTAGAATAGAGGCTTCTTTCGTAGCGCTTTGACCGGCTTCAATTTTTCGAACCGTTTCCATCATGTACGAGCGAATTACGTCAGTCCAAGACGCTATTTGAGAAATTTTAACCTGAATCAGTTGATGATCTTTGAGTGGCGCTCCAAATTGCATTCGAGTCGAGCAGTATTGAACTACCGTATCCAGGCAAAATTGCATGATCCCAACACCCAGCGCGCTAAAAATCGCTCTTTCGACGTCCAGAGAATCCTTCATTCCAAAAAAAGCCTTACGAGGTTGACCTAGTACCTGAGACTCGTGCACTTTTACGTTTTCTAAAAATATCTCACCCGTAGGGGAGCTGAGATGTCCCATTTTCTTAAAAGGGGCGCCGGTTGTTAGGCCCGGCATTCCACGCTCCAAAATAAATGCAGTCCCTCCCGAAAAACCTTGAATGGGGGCTTGGTCTTCGTCGTACTCGCGCGTGATTACAATAAAATAATCGGCAATCGGCGCATTGGTAATAAATGTTTTAGATCCCTGTATAATGTAATGGTCCCCCTCTTTGCGAGAGCGGGATTTGACGGATAGGGCATCACTGCCGACTTCGGGCTCAGTCAATGCCCAGCATCCTATTTTTTCGCCCGAAGCAATTCCCGGTAGATATTTCTTTTTTTGCTCATCGGTGCCCTGCCTGCCTACGTTGGCTCCGAATAGGCAAACACTAGCTAAAACTGAAAGTCCAAAACTGCTTGAGGCATAACCCATTTCTTCTGCAATTAAAGTTTGGGCGATGAGATCACCTGATCCATAGGGCTCTGGAAGCATCGGCGCTGCCATTCCGGCTTGACCCAGTTTTTTTAATGCGATTTTTGCAAATTCGCCCTGGTCTTCTAGTTTTTCGAGATGAGGGAGAAGTTCCTTTTTAAGGAGTTTTCGGGCGCTCGCTCGTATCGTCTGTTGGGTGTCGTCTACCATGGATTTTCAAAGCTTATTCTCTCTAGGAGTTGACGTCAAACTCTGGTAAATCAATAGGATATGAATCCTATTGGAAATCATGGTCAGGCAACCGAAGGCTTGGATCCAGAATCTTCCCGGTTTTTGACTGAAATGGCTGAGCAGGAGCGCGTGAAGGCCAATCGTTTTCGAGGTGTGAGAACAGTTTTAGTCGTGCTTTCCGCTACAGGGATCGTTTTCGATTTGGAATCGTTGCGTCAAAAAATTCTACTCTCTTACCCTGATGCTGCAGTATTTTTTCTTACAACCCGTGGAAGTTCAGTGGGGACAAGTGCTCCTCAGGAGTTGGATTTGGTGATCGACTTTACGGGTCCAAAGCAGAGGCAAGGCTTTTTTTTCGCAAAACGAATACGCGGGATTGCACGGTTTGCAGTAGGTCGAAAAACTGGTTTTTTCAGAAAGCGAATCTACGATCGAATTTTGGATGAGAAAAAAGAAACTCTACCAACAGAGATGCTAGAGCGAGAGCGATCGATTCAACGCAAGGTTCTTGCTTTGGCTGGCGTTGCATTTATGCCGATGGGAGATGTTCCACCAGATCGTGGAAAAATAACTCCGCTCGATTTGCCGCCGATGCAGAAACTATGATCCTGAAAATTTTAATGCGGTTATGGAAGATATTCGTCTCACTTAAATTAGCGGTTTCGCTACTATTGAGTCTCGCGGCGTCTACCGCTGTGGGGACTATTTTAGAATCTGTATACGATACTCCAACCGCGCAGTACTGGACTTATCGATCATTTTGGTTTCGGGGAATTCTCCTTCTACTTGGAGTAAATATATTTTGTGTTGCGATGAGCCGAATTCCTTGGAAACCAAGGCACACCCCCTTTTTAATGGCCCACGTTGGAATTCTAATGATGTTAGTCGGATCCGCTTTAACTGATCGTTATGGCCTGGATGGAATCCTCAAAATTTCAGAGGGTGAAACAGGAGGAATCGTAGAGCTTCCTGGCGATTCTGTTCTTACTCTTCAAGAGGGAACCGTTACAAAATCGGTACGAATTCCTTGGATTCCAACTGGTGTTAATTTTAAGCCGATTTCATTGAAACGCGAGGGTTTTACTCAAGACCTAGAAATCGATCAGTACCTTTCTCACGCCGAGCCCTTTATTGATTTTTTGGCCAATGAGCAGGGAACCCCCGCTGTCCATTTTAGAGTTTCAGGTGGACCGATGGCGATTTCTCAGGACATGTGGCTTTGGATAGGTGATCCGAGTTGGGCGAGAATTCAAGCTGGACCGGCGATCTTTGCACTTGGCACCCGGGCGGAGACCAGAAAGGGATTTCCTTCGCTTTCAATTTTTCCAACTTCTTCTGGATTTCGAGTCGAAGCAGTTTCCTCAAGCGGAGTAAAAGTGGTTAAGCCTTTTTCAGAAAAGGTGGAGCGCGAGGTTTTTGATCCGGGCTGGAAAAATATTAAAATTACGTTTTTAAAGTGGATTCCTAAAGCGGCGATTCTTTCAACCTACAAACCCTCACGTGTTCAAAGCGGCATGCAGGCGCCTCCTCAAGCGATACACGTAGTTTCGCGCGGTCCGGGTGGTACTGGGATATGGTTGGGTTTGGGCGAAAGAGCGCAGATGCAAGACCAGGGAAAGTCTATCGAAATGGGCTTCTTACCTGATCGGCTTTTTTTACCTTTTTCTCTGAGGCTTGAGCGGTTTTCGATCGAAAATTACAATGGAACTTCAAACCCAGCTTCTTATTCCTCAAGAGTGACCGTTTTAGACGGTATTCCAAGGGGGCAGGCAACAATCAGCATGAATGAGCCACTTCATTATCACGGAATTACGTTTTATCAGGCAAGCTATGAAGAAGCGATGCCGAGACCCGTGACCACTATCCTTTCGGTAAATCGAGACCCGGGAAGACCACTTAAGTACTGGGGTTCTATTTTAATCGTCTTAGGAAGCATCATGCTCTTTGCAATGAAATATATCAGCGCGGCAAGAGCGCGAAAGGTGGCGACATGAAATTGATTTTGGCATTGCTGCTCTTACTTTCGTCTCTCAATTCCTGGGCAGAAGAATCTGCTTCGGTTACGGAACCGGTTCGCAGAAATTGGTCATTTCTTACGGCCTCAAGTATCCCTGTTCACGGTGGGGGGAGGATCAAGCCGCTCGACTCCTATGCTCGCGAAGTAATTTTGTACATCACTGGCTCAAAATCTTTTGGCGGCCGCGAGCCGATTGAAACACTTTTTTCTTGGATCGCTTTTCCTGACGCCTGGAAACAAATGCCCATCATCCAGATTTCGAGAGAGGACGTGAAGCGACAGCTTGGAATTGACGAAAAAAGAAATCGCTTTTCACCCCGTGAGCTTTTGCAGAACTATTCTTTATTGCAATATGCTGAGCTCCTCGGAAAGGGATCTCAAGCGACGCTCAGTGGTGGGGCGTCGATGTCTCGCGAGCAGGAGTTAAAAAGAGCCATCGAGCGCATCGGTTTATTTCATTCAGTGATCAGTGGAGACGCCTGGGCTTTGGTCCCGGCTGCCGCTCCCGCTCCATGGAAATCGATTACTGCGCAAGACCCACGAGCAATAGAGTTGCGAAAAATTTTTACGGAATTAGTTAATTCGTTTCGCAACGGAGATACAATGAGCTTTGAGAAAACCTCTCAGATTCTCAATGATAAAATTATATCTCTTATACAGGGCTGGGACGAGGCGACAGCGCGCGTTGTGCGAGCTGAACTTGTATACAATCAAAGTCACCCATTTCGAATCGCTTGGATATTATATCTCTTGGGAGCGCTGGCAGGAGTCGTCGGAAGCTCTCTCGCCCAAGGCAAGGGGACTCCGTCTGTTCACTGGTACAAAATAATGAATGCCTCACTCCTCGCGGGTTTGTGCAGTCATATTTTTGGAATTGTTCTGCGGTGTTATGTTGCTGGCAGACCTCCAGTCACGAATATGTACGAATCGATTAACTGGGTTTTTTTAGGGGTGATTGTCCTGGCCATCATCCTTTATAGTATTCAAAAGCAAAAAATAGTTCTCATTGTTGCAGGTGCGCTCTCTTGCTTTGGTTTGATTGTTGGGGATGCCGCGCCAGTAATGATGGATCCAAGTATTCAGCCATTGGTTCCCGTCTTAAGAAGTAATTACTGGCTTACAATCCACGTATTGACGATCACGCTTGGATACTCAGCTTTAACTCTGACATTGGGAATTGCTGATGTTGCGCTCTACCAGTTTTATAAAAACTCAAAAGCCTCGTTACAACTCATCGAAGGTTTAAACCAACTCACCTATCGGGCAATGCAATTCGGCGTAGTTTTACTTGCGGCTGGAACTATTTTGGGTGGGGTTTGGGCAGATTACTCCTGGGGTCGTTTTTGGGGATGGGATCCAAAGGAAGTGTGGGCTCTGATCGCTCTTCTTTGCTATCTCGCTATCCTTCACGGACGGTTCGCGGGCTGGGTTGGACAGTTTGGATATACAGCGTGGACAGTTGTGGCATTTTTGTCTGTTTTAATGGCGTGGTATGGAGTTAATTTTGTTTTAGGGGCTGGCCTACATTCTTATGGGTTTTCAGCAGGAGGCAAGGGCTGGGTTTTGGGAT
>CAYJBA010000211.1:0-5303 GCA_964367865.1 uncultured Bacteriovoracaceae bacterium
GGAGTTCAGACGTGTGCTCTTCCGATCTATGCATGGTATCAAATGGGTTTCTGAATCATGTATTTCACCGACTCTTAGCCTATGTTCTGTTCCAGCCACGTTAAAATATCTTAGCGCGACTGACCGAAGTCCATCCGAATTCGCTTTTTCGGCCAGGATCTTTTCGACCTCAAGTTTGCTCTTCCCATAGGGGTTCATGGGTTTTTTGGTCAAAGTCTCCGTCATTTTTGCCTGGCCTGGATCCCCAAAAACAGCGCAAGTCGATGAAAACACAAAGCGCCTCGTCCCTGCCTCATGCATCATTTCAAGGAGAGCGCGGGTTTGATCTACATTGTTTTCGAAATAAATATCAGGATTTTCGACACTTTCGGCAACCAGTGCCTTGGCTGCGAAATGCATGACTGCGTCAAAATTTTCTTTTTTTAAAAGGGGAAGCACTGCGCTTCGATCCCCCGCACGGGATCGAGTAAACTTTGAACTCAGGATCAATTCCTCATGCCCTGTGGAGAGATCATCCAAGATCCAAACAGAGTGACCGCGGTCGATTAACCAGGCACTACACGCGCTTCCAACGTATCCGGCGCCGCCCACGACCAGAACTTTTGCCATGTGGAGAGGCTAGCATAAATCGCTGAAATATGGGAGTTCTAGACCAACATGATGCAGTCGCTCTTTAGACTGAAGCCCTATATCTGGCCTCACCGGTTTATGCTCGGAGCAAGCCTATTCCTTGCTATTCCACTTGCTGCGGTTAGAACCAGCCCTGTCGAACTCGTTCGAAAATTTATTGATGACTTGGCAGTCAGCCGAGACGCACGAAGACTTTTTTTGCTCACACTACTTCTCATTGCGATATTTGTTCTTAATTTCATTATTCGTTTTCTTCATTATTATTTTTTGAAACTAGCCGTCGGAAAAATCGGCCAGTCCATTCGTAATGATCTTTATAAGCATCTAGTCGGACTATCTGCCGATTATTTTACAAAGCACAGCACCGGATCCTTGATGTCCCGCGTATGGAATGACCCTCAATATATCGACGGAGCTGTTCTCTCTATTGGCGCGCTCGTCCGAGAGCCTGTTACATTTTTGTGCCTTTTTGGTTTAGCTTTTTATCACAGCTGGAAACTTGCCTTAATCACGCTGATCATTATTCCGCCGCTCGCTTTTGTTTTTTCTGCAACTTCTCGTAATTTAAAACGCTACATCGCCAAGATTAGCGACGAAAATGGCCGCATCAATTCAGCCCTTCAAGAAAGTTTTACCGGAATTCGAACGATTAAAACTTATCGCCTCGAAGAATATGCATCCAAGACATTTTGGGAGCGCAGCGAGATTTATCGAAAAATTTATATGAAAGCCGCCATGCTCGAAGAGGCCTCTCATCCGATGGTCGAGCTGATTACCGCATTTGTATTGGCGATACTTGTTTTTGTTGGGGGGCAGCAAGTGATTCACCGTCAAATGACCGGGGGAGAGCTCATGGGCTTTCTCGTGGCATTTGCGTTGATGATGAATCCCATTCGGATGTTTAACGATGCCAATATTAAATTGAGCCAAGCACTTACTGCCTGTGATCGCGTATTCGAAATTTTTAATTGGCACTCGCATATTAAGGAAGCAGAAAATCCAGTCGCCCTAGGCGCTTTTGAAAAAGAAATTCGACTTTCAGATGTTCACTTTGCATACCCCGATGCACCCCAGAGACTCATCCTGAAAAATGTGAGCTTTACCATTCCAAAAGGAAAAATCATCGCTCTCGTTGGCGCAAGTGGCGCTGGTAAGAGCTCGCTTGTAGGCCTGCTTCCCCGCCTTTTCGATGTCACCTCCGGAAAAATCGAAATAGATGGAAAAGATATCCGTGCTGCTTCCTTAACGGAATTAAGAAATCACATCGCCATCGTGAGTCAGGATGTGTTCTTGTTTAACGATACGATATTAGAAAATATCCGATGTGGAAGATTAGGCGCTACAGTGGACGAGATCCACAAGGCCGCACGAGATGCTCACGCCCTCGAATTCATCAAAAAACTCTCTCATGGATTTGATACCTTTATCGGAGATCGCGGACAGAAGCTTTCGGGCGGTGAAAGACAGCGTATATCGATTGCTCGCGCCTTTTTGCGGCAAGCTCCCATCCTGGTTCTCGACGAAGCCACTAGCAGCTTGGATTCTGCGTCCGAACGCGCAGTTCAGGAAGCACTCGATGAACTGATGCAGAATCGAACCACTTTGATTATTGCTCACAGGCTTTCGACGGTCAGGCATGCGGATCAGATTCTGGTTTTAAGAGACGGCGAAGTGGTTGAGCGTGGCAAACACAATGAGCTCATTGAAATGAACGGCGAATATGCACGGTTTCACCAGGTGAATCGAGTTTAATCGAAAGTAGAGGTTGTGATGAAAAGCGTGATCCAAATATTTTCAAAATACCAGGGGACCTTTGAGGGAACAGGGAATAACCACGAAGGGCAAACCTTTCGGGGAACCTTTGTCGCTAAGTCCTTATTTAAAGATAAAGGGGTAGCGATTCAATTCACTGCCACTGGAGCCGACGGAACCATTTATCATGAGGAGCAAAGTGTTCTCAGCTTGACCTCTCATGAGGCTCCTGCACTCTGGGTCTTAAGCAACAATCACCCGGCCAACACTGAACACACATTTTGTGAGACCCCTACCACTCCTGGGGCTGAAATGACTTTTGCATTCAAATATGGTGATCTCGAGGACCCACGCCAATTTAGAGAAATCATTACGCTTGATTTTTGGGCAAATGGTGATCTGAGCTATCGCTACTCCTGGGGACTGCCTGGCTCGGACCTCAAGGAGCGTTCCAGCGTGCGAATGGTTCCAGGAAAAAATCGGCCCATCTCAAAAGCAGTAGTGAAGAAAGCGCAGATAGGCCTCGCTCCCGAAGGACCTGGTTGGTACGTGATCAATGCCAAAGAAACCCAATGGAAAAGTAACGAAAGATTTGGAGATTTTTGTAATTTTGAAGGCAACGTTAGGTTTGAGCAATATGGAATAAATCTCCACGTCATCTATCCAGATCAACCGAGTTGTTACTACCATGGTGAAGATGACCAGGAAAATTTTTTAGTGGTCGAGGGTGAATGCAAACTCCTGATTGAAAACGAGGAAATTGAACTTAAAAAGTGGGATTTTGTTCACTGTCCTAAATGGACGCGCCATGTTTTTGTTGGCGCCGGAAACAAACCCTGCGCTTTGGTGATGGTTGGCGGACGGACGGGACGGGGGGTCATTTACCCTACGCCCGAATTGGCAAAACGTTACAATGCGTGCCCGGATCATGAAACAGATTCACCCAGAGAATCCTATTCTAAAATTCCAGAGTCGATAGATATTAAAAGTCCTTGGCCGCTGAGATAACCTAAAAAAATGTCTCCCTGGACCTTGCTCTTAGAATCCCTTCACTCCGCTATGATCGACGAGCTCACCGAGCGGCATCCTAAACCCAAACCCGAACTCGGTTTGCCAATGAGAAAAACTCGGATTGAGCTTCCTGATCCAAGCTTGATTCAAACTTTATTTATTTCAGTTGACCTTGGCGGTACACGCGGAATTTTAATGCTTGCTTCTCAGCCCGAATTTATGAAGGCAATCCAACTTTCTTCTCAGGATTTTTGGAACGCTATTTTTAAACGGACCGGAAGTGAGTTTGCTCGGAGAAATATAACTCCGAGGTTTTCTCCGCCTGAGACTATAGAGGGTCCACTGACAGTTCAAGACCGCGGACAAGGACCACTTCGCGTGGTTTGGATTCCTTTTAAAATTCCTGCCGGAGCCTGCTATTTAGGACTAGCTGTTTAAAATCTGGCCCTTATTGCATCACAAGTTTTTTTAGAAAAAAATAATTGAGGGGTGAAATTTCAAACGACTTAACCCGTTTTCCCAAGAGAACCGTATTTTTCTTATAAAAAAGCGGTACGATCACCGCATCTGAGTCTAATAGTATTTTTTCGGCGCGGGCATACGCAGCGAGTCGCGCATCCTGATCCGAAGTCGATCTGCCTTTTTCCATGAGCGCATCGAATTCTGAGTCAGACCAACCCGAATAATTAGTACCGCTTCCCGAGCTAAACACTTCGAAAAAATTAGCTGGGTCCGGGTAGTCGGCACCCCAATGTCCTACAAAAAGAGTAAAGGCGCCTTTCTTTAATGCAGCTTGATGGGATTTGGGAGAGCCGATTTTTGGTTCAACCTTAATTCCTAAATTCTCGAAAAAAGATTTTTTAATATATTCAGCGAGAGCTTCAGCACCGTCAAACTTCTCTACGAGCAAAGTAAGTCTCGGAAATCCTTTACCTTCGACATAACCTTCTTTTGCTAATATTGCTTTGGCATCCAGCAATGTCATTTCTGATTTTCGATCGGATGAGTGGCCCGGGATTCCCGGAGGCAACCAAGACTTAGCTACCGTTTGGCCGCCCTGCAACAAAGCAGGAATTCCCTCTCGTTCAATTCCTGCTGACAAAGCTCTTCGGATCAGAGCTTTATTCAACTCGCGCGACTTAGTATTCATTCCTAAATAAAAAGTGGCTAGGTAGGGGTATTGCTCGGCATGGAGGCCAGAGCCCGGATTTTGGCGCGCCATGAGCAGATCTTCAGTTGTAGGATCGAGCAAAAAGTCAAACTCTCCCCTCGAAAACCGATCGCGCGCAGAAGCATCTTTTAACTCAATGACCGCATCCACCGAAACAGGCCCATGAAAGCCGGCTTTTTTATAGTAAACGGGATTTTGCTCGAGCCGGATTGCACTTCCTTTTTTCCAGGATTTTAAAAGGTAAGGACCCAGAGTCACAAGTTTTCGCGGTTCAGCCCAGCTTGTGCGGTACTTGGCAATTAGATCGAGCCTAATTGGAAACGTGACCCAAAATGTCGGAAGATGAATAAAATACGGTACGCGTCTCGTAAGTTTGACTTCAAGGTGTTTGTCGTCGATCGCGCGCACTCCCACCTTTGAGGCTTGGGTCATTTTTCCGTCGTGGAATTCCTTGGCGTTTTCGACATCAAAAAGAAAATTTGCATAAGACGACCGTGTTTTCGGACTGAGGAGACGTAGCCACGAATCAACAAAATCCTGAGCGCGAAGCACACGGCCATCGGACCATTGAACTCCAGACCTAAGATAGAAATGATAGGTCTTACCATCAGGCGAAATCTCCCAGCGCTCGGCCAGTGCCGGAACAGGCGTAAGATCTGGACCATATTCGATCAAACCTTCCATCAGATTCATAATGACGTGGGTTTCATGGGAGGTATGGGCTAAGTTCCAATCCAGT
>CAYJBA010000212.1:0-5296 GCA_964367865.1 uncultured Bacteriovoracaceae bacterium
AAAGGGGTTTTTCAACAAAGTCAAAGGCTCCAAGTTTCGTTGCTTTTACGGCCGTTTCGATGTTTCCATGTCCGGTCATCATAATTACGGATTGATCGGGCCTTTCCGTTTTGATTTGCCGAATGGTTTCTAATCCATGCATTTCGGGCATCCAGATATCGAGTAAAATGACATCGGGACGGTCGGCTCGAATTAAATCCAAGCCTTCTTTTCCAGAAGATGCCGTCGCGACACGGTATCCTTCGTCCTTTAAAGCGCCCGAGAGGGCTTGCCGAATTGAGGATTCATCATCAATGATCAGGACCAAGCGAGACATTTTTCTACTCCTTGAGATTTACGCCTGTGGCGCCGCCCATTCTGGAGCGCCTTCGTTCAATGCCTTGACGTAGATTTGTCGGCAATTCTATCAAAAACTCTGTTCCTTGCCCTAAAACTGAGTGAACTCGGATAAAACCGTCATGGTCGTTGATAATTCTCTTGGTGATAGCGAGACCCAGTCCAGTTCCTTCGGCTTTAGTTGAAAAATAAGGTTCAAACACTCGGGCCATCACATCTTCTGACATGCCAGGTCCGTTATCTGAAACCTCAATGACTGCCATTTCGAGCTGCTCGTTATAATGACTCAAAAGCTTGATTTCCTTCGTTCTATAATCGTGCCGAGACTTAACCGCAGCCACTGCATTATTAAAGAGATTAATAATCACGCGTTTGATTTGATCACGATCAAACTCGAATACAGGCATTTTTGTCTCGAGCGATATTTTAAATGAAATCTCAGGATGTGCTGGTTTGTAAAGATGAACCACTTCGTTCAAAGCTACGTTAATGTCATTGGGTGTAGGCGAAACTTCTGGAAAACGGGCAAAATTAGAAAACTCATTAACCATTTCCTTGAGCTCATCCGTGTGTTTGATGATCGTGTCGGTGCATTCGCGCAAGAGATTACCGTCCGACCCTCGAAAATCGCTCAAACGCCGCTGAAGACGCTGCGCGGATAATTTAATCGGCGTAAGCGGATTTTTAATTTCGTGCGCAATTCGGCGCGCGACTTCACGCCATGCCATTTCTCTTTGGCCTTTTATCAAATGAGTCATGTCATCGATAACGACCACGACTCCCCATTGGCTTTCGCTCTCTTTGAGCGACGTTGCAACAGCAGCAAGCATCTTTGGATTTCCGTCGGCTTTAACACTCCATTGTCCAAACTCAGGGAGAGCCGTGTTTCCGTTCGTAGAGGCTGAGTAGGCCTGAGAGATCACATCGATCAAAGCCGCACTTTCTCCCTGAAGTACATCCTTATAGTTATGCCCCTGCGCCTGAACCGGTTCAATATGGAGAAGTTTCGCGGCCGCGCGATTAAGCGTAGTTATCGTTCCAAAGCTATCAACCGCGATCACTCCCGTTCCGATATTTGCCAAAACTGCCTCGAGCTGAAGCCGCCGACGTTCTAAATCCGCACTTGCCTGAGTCAGGCGCTCTCGATTATCACGCAGGTCTTGGGTCATCTTATTGAAGGATTGGACGAGAACTGCAATTTCGTCATGACCAATAGCGGAAATTGTGACATCTAAATTGCCAGCACCAACGGACTGCGCTCCATACACCAGGCGCTCAACAGGAACTGTAAGCTCGCGGGCAAGGTAAAGTCCCATCCAGATTGCTACGAACATAATAACAAGCGTGATCATAATCAGAATCACAAAATAAGTCGTTTTCATCGGATATTTTAAAGGGTTCGTGTCCTTATAATCATCAAAGACGCTTGCGATCTCATCGACTTTATTGACAAGACTCACCGGAATATAAGAGCTCACCACCAAAACACCAGCAACGGGGCCCGTCAGTCGAGCACCCGCTCGTACCGGAACTAAACACCTAATGAGATCGCCACTGCCCATATGTTCGATGACGGGTACTTTTTCGCCGGCAAATGCCTGCTCCAGCTTATCAATAGAGAGTCTTTGATAAAAATAGGATTGCCCCTCATTTGTTGGGCGATTGGCAAGTACTCTCGAGTCCAGCGGATCAACATAAAACTCCACTGCATCTAAAGCTAAGAGATCCCGCTGACTTTCTAAAAATTCAGCAACCCATTTTGGCGTAATAGCGGGACTCAGATCGTCGAGCGATCTGGGTTTAAGACGTTTGCCCACCCCAGTCGCGATGTGCTCTGCAAAGTGCATGGCAGTGGTTTCTGTGTTTCGATAATAAGTACGTGTGATTTCAAGAGACGCCTGAAGTGTGTTTTGAATTTTAATTGAAAACCACTTGTCGAAACTTGAATTGATATAGAGAGCGGAAATGACAAACAGTACTAAAGTGGGAATTATAGAAAATCCAACAAACGCGATCACTAGCTTCGTTTTTAGGCGCGCGCCCAAAATTTTTCGGCGTCGCTCAATGAAAAGTTTTCCGATATTTCTAAAAACCAGCCATACCAGCGCGATCAAAATCACGATGTTAACGTTCAATAATCCAAAGAAAAAAATGGAATTTACGAAGGGCAACGAGTTTGAAACTTTAGAAAGGTGAAACTCAGCTACGGTCAGCGCAAGAAATACGAAGCCAAGGAGCGCAATGAGTATACCTTCGCGTTTTCTCTTGCGCTTCTCCTGAGGGTCAAGCGGCGGGGTTTCTATGGATAGCTCGGGGCCCAGCTCTTGCGGCATATCTAGGGGTTTATATCAGATTTTTGCGGGTATCCAGACCGAAAACTCTGTGCCTTTACCCACCTCAGTCGTGACAGCGATCCTACCTAAGTGGGCCTCTACGATTTCTTTGCTCACGCTTAACCCCAGTCCGCTCCCTTTTTCGCCTTTAGTCGAAAAAGCGAAGTCAAATATGCGGGGGAGAACCTCTTTGGGAATTCCAGTACCCGAATCAATCACACGAGCAACAACCCCGTGGGTTTTAGTTACCGGATCTTTAGCGGGTTCAACAATAACCTTGATAATTCCGCCATTTGGCATCGCATGTGACGCATTAATAAAGAGATTGAGAAACACCTGTCCTAAAGCCCCTAAGTCGATCATCTGATCAGGAACTGTCGCGTAACTCATAGTGACTTGAACACCTGTTTTTCGAAGCTCATGTTCGATTAAGGCATAGGCTTCGTCTATCGCCTTTGTAATATTTCCCAACTGCGGTGTGGCCTGCACCTTTGCAAAGGTCTGAAGATTGTGAACGATCACTCCTGCACGTTCAGCGGCGGTCATAATGATTTGAAGGCACTTTTCGGTCTTCTTTGGATTTTGCTCCATGAGCGCAAGGTCTGTCTGACCCATGATCCGCAAAAGAATGTTTCCGAATTCATGTCCGATTCCACGAGCGATTTGCGCAATTGTGGTCATCCTTTCGGAGCGTATAATCTGAAGATGCATCGCTTCGTTTTCGATTTTGCGGTTCCAAGCTGCAAGCATCTGCCGCGCTTTTTGGAGAATTTCGCCCTGGGTAAAGGGCTTATTTAGATAGTCCCAATGGTCTTTAAACTTGTCTCCAAAGAGTTGATTGATCTCATCGACAGTTCGGTCGTGATAGGCCGTAACAATGACACAATGAATATCTTGATCTAAGGCTCGAATCGCTTGAATCGTTTGAAGCCCGTCCATCCCGCCCTCGAGCTTCACATCAAAAAAACCCGCAGCCACACGTCGGTCCTTTTGAATTTCATTTTTTACAAGCTCAACGGCCTCTTCGCCGCTTTTTGCCAGGAGAAGGTTAAATTGTTCGCTGTTGCTTTCGATCGCAGAGGATTCGACTGCGCGCCTCGAGCTTTTTCTCACTTGCCCAGAATCTTTTGGAGCAAGAAACTGCTCGTAACCCCTCAGAGTTTCGGGTTCGTCATCAACGATGATCAGCGTTTGATTAGCTTGCATTTCGTTTCAGTCTATCCCGTGTTTGTTGGAAGCCAAACGAGAAAAGTCGTACCCTCACCCGGCACTGTTTTTTCAATTTCGACATCCCCCCCGAAAGCCCGAACCAATCGACGGGATATGCTTAATCCGAGGCCTGTGCCATCGTTTGAATCTTTCGTGGTAAAATTGGGTTCAAATATTTTTATGAGATCTTCTTTGGTAATCCCAGTTCCGTTGTCAATGATTCGAATTTCGACGCGCTTGCCGGTTTTACGAGTTGAGATTTGTATTTTACCAGCGCGACGTTTGGCCGAGTCGATAGCCTGGTAAGCGTTTCGAATGAGATTGTTAAAAACCTGAACGAGCTCGTCTTTATCGGCTAGAACTGTGTAATGTTCTCTCGATTCTGAACCATAGTCTTTTACTAACTGAATGTTTCTTTTTTTAAAAACCGGATCCATTCCCAATAAGGTGTCGTCCATCGGATCGTGAATATCAAGTGATCGCTTCTCCCCGCCCACGCGAGAAAGAGATCGCATATTATTAATCAAACGAGTCACCCTCATGATTTCTTGGGTCATGAAATCAAAGTCTTCGCCTGTTTCTTTTTGCCGAACGAGACTGTCTCTTGCGATCGTCGCGAGATTTTCAAGATCCTCCTCAAGCATGGACTTGCCCTTAACTTCTCGCGAGGGTTGGGCGAGAACTTCTTGTAGTGAAGTCCATCCCCCCTTTTTATAGGGTTCGTACCAAGCTTTAATAATATCAGTAAATAACTCGATATCGGCTTTTTCAGTTTTCTGTTTTTTGTCTCGTGCCGTTTGAATACGAATGTTGATATTATTCAGGGGATTTAAAATTTCATGAGCAGCGACTCCGGCCATTTCACCGAGCGAAGCAAGTCTCGTCGTCTTGACTAAAGTCTCCTGAGTCTCGGAAACTTGTCGCTTTTGTGACTCCAGTTGGTGTGTCCTCTCAGCGACCTTTCTTTCGAGCTCGATTTGATTCGACTGAATCTGTTTGCGCTGCGCCTGAAGGTCGGCAGCCATCGCATTAAAGGATCTCGCTAAACGCGCCACTTCGTCGCGACCTTTGACATGAACACCTTCGTTAAATTCCCAACGCGAAAGCTTTTCGGTTGCCTCAACCAATTTTTGAATGGGTTGGGTTACAGTACCTGCACTCCAAGCCGAGATCAAAATGGATGCCGTCAAAATAATGAGTGCAAATAAAACAGATTTATCGATAAGGCGCTTTGAAGCCCGAAACGCCTGCGTCTCTTCAACCTGCGAAATTACTTTGATGCCGCCAATAGCAACAGCGCTATATCCACCGAGCCACCGCTTGTTATTCCACTCAAAGGGTCTGAGTTGAAAGGTAACGGGACTATCCATTGCATCGCGAACAATGGGATTATCCGACATCAAATGCCAGATCGGAAG
>CAYJBA010000213.1:0-5285 GCA_964367865.1 uncultured Bacteriovoracaceae bacterium
GCGGATTTTGCGTTTTTAGTTGGAGTGGTACGGAGCGAATCGTTCGAACATTTTGCGTGACGTCCTCGCCGGTTTCGCCATCACCCCGAGTTGCAGCTAAAATTAATTTTCCGTTTTCGTAGGTCAGGTTAATGGAAAGTCCGTCAAATTTAAGTTCTGCAAAATATTCGATTGGGCGGGTCTGCGGCGCCTCTAAAATGCGGTGAACTCTCTCGTCAAATTGAACGCACTCCTCTTCGCTCATCGCATTGGCTAGCGACAACATGGAAAGGCGATGTTTGCTTTTTTTAAACTCGTCCAGCGGCTTTGCGCCTACACGTAATGTGGGCGAATCGCTGAGTTGCAAATCAGGAAACTTTGTTTCTAGTGACTGAAGCTCGCGATAAATAGAATCATAGGCCGAGTCTGAAATTTCGGGATCATCCAAAACGTAATACCGAAAATCATGGTGATGAATAAGGCTTGTGAGTTCGGCAATTCGAACTGCGGCCTGGTCGCGAGAGAGCATGAGGGAGTTTTAAAGAAGTGCTAGAAGTAATACAAGAGCGCAGGAGAAAACGCGAAAATTTTATGGGTTAACGCGTCACCATTTATGTAATCAGCGCCCTGAGCCATGATATCCACTCCGACACGGAGCGCGATTTTTGGTGTAAATTTATAGTAGCCACCAAATAGAAACCCAATATCAGTGACCGAGTCGACTGAGGCGGAGGTATTAAAGAGGCCAAAGTTCATTCCCAAAAGGATGCCCCACTCTGAAGACATCGGAACGTCACCCCCCAGTCCGAAGAAAACAGAGGTAAAAGACACCGGAGCGATGATTTCAGATGCAACGATCGGAAGCGTATACGACGTGTTTTTTAAACCAGCTTTTAACCAACCGCGTGGCCCAAAAAAAGAGCGCCCCAAAATATACGAATACCCTACCTCAAAGCGGATGGATTTCATGCTGCCAGAGGTGTCCGTGAGGGCAGAGGTCGCTCCAGTGGTAATGTCCTTTTGAGAATAATTCCAAGATCCAAATCCGTACGAACCCTCGACAAACCAGCTTTTATTTAACCAAAGTTGAGCTTCGGCCTTGGCACCGATCAAAAAGCCCCCCCCCGAACGGCCTTGGTTTGTCGTCTGGGTAATCTGTCTGCCAAAGCTACCTAGCCAGGGGCCAATATCCATCCATCCCAGGCGCGGGGGTTCGTCTTTGTCGGTTTCTTCTAATTCGGTCGTAATGGGCGCCTCTACTATTGGTTTTGGAATCAGTTGAATGATTTTCTGATACCGTGAAATTTGGCGGCCGGGCTCTTCTTCTATAACTTTTCCAAACGCGATTCGATCATCCACTTGTTCAATTTCGATTTTTCCCGTTCGAGTTAATCGCCAATCCACAATTGTTTTTAGGAGCGGATGATTTTTAACGTCATCGAGTGTTGCAATGACCAACGTATCTCCGGCTCGGACGTTTGCAAAGGCACCGACATTGACGGTAACTGAGTTATTATCTCGGCCAGTGATGTGGCCGATGAACGGAAGTTTTGCGATCATCCGATCGAGCGCCTTTTGTAGGAGATCTGAAACCTCTTTTGCACCAAAGGTACCCGACGTGGGTTCGTTCATCGTAAAAATTTCAGTCGTCAAAATATCGATACCTGGAGCATGGAGCCAGTCAATTTGAAATTTGTATAAGTTTCCTTCCTTTAAAATGCGTGTACGGATGAGAGTCTCGGATCGGGTAGCTCGGGCAACTTGCGTAAGAATTTCACGATCATCGATTAGCTTTTGATAGGCTATTTTTGAATTGGATAAAACCGTGTCTGCTTTGGCTACATCCTGAAGGATAAAACGACTCTGGTGGGCAAAAAAATCTTTGTAAGCGGAGGAGACGTAATCCGAAAATAAACCATCCACGTTGTCCCAGGATTTTAGAAAGCCGACCCTCTCCAAGGCAAATTTTCGATCCAGCTCGGTCGTAGCAAACGAAATGGACGGAGCTAGGCACAAAGCTGTGAGAACTACTCCCAGTGCATAAGCAGGTAAGTGCCTATTAACAGTCCAGGCGTTTATGGGTAGGGCCTTCCTCATAGAGGGCAATCAACGTCTTGAGTTCGGCGATTTCTTCTTTCGCCTTTTGGAGGTCATCTCTGAGCTGAACGAAATTAGAAGTAACTTCTTCGCTAGGCAATGTGCCCGCATCCCAAAGGAGATACTTTCCATTTTCAATTCGAAATTGAATTTTGTTGGCCTTGATATGTCTTCTCAAAGTCGAAAGGCTGGTACCCGTTTTCATTGCAAAATGAAGAAGTGGAATCCAACCGCCTTTGGTCTCGGTACTGCTTTCAGTTCTCGCCATAAATTCAATTGTATTTCCAGGAGGATTAAATTCAAGTAATCTTATATTTTATGGTGCGCAAAAGCGCGGTAGACAGGACTTTAATCGGTCCAAAGCGGAAAATCGCCCTGGTTTGTAGCGGGGGTGCGGCTAAAGCCGGAGCTTTTCACTTAGGTGTTGCCCTCGCGCTCAAAGAGCAGGGCTTTAAGTTCTATGGTGGAGTAGCGCCTAAACAAGGGGCGATCACGCCGCCGGGCCCGATGGAAATTTCGACTTACGTAGGTTCGAGCGCTGGGTCGATCATTTGCTCCTACCTTGCGGCCGGATATTCATTAGAAAACGTCATTAACTCCTTTCTTAAAAAAGACCCTGCGCTTCTGTCGGCGGAGGATCAACTCCCAAAGCTTCTTCCGCGTCTCACCTATCAAAAAATGTTTAAAATGAGGGGTGGCTTAGCCAAAGAACAGCTTTCCCAATTAAATTTCATTAAAAGAACTATGGGGGCGCTCCTCGAAGGAAACTGGGAAGCTCTTTTGCAATTTAGATGGCTCAAGGCGTCGGGATTGTTCTCAACCTCTGGAATCGAAGCCTATTTGCGGGATGAGGTCATGCCGTCTAATCGGTTTGAGGATTATTTGGCGGATTTATTTATTGTAGCGACCCAACTCAATCATTCGCGAAAAGTAGTATTTGGAAAATACAGTTATCAGCCACCGCCTCATGATTTGACCTGCCAGTATGATAATAATGTCGAAATCTCAAATGCATGTGCGGCAAGCACGGCTCTCCCACCCATCTTTTCGCCGTATCCCATCCAGAATGAAAAAGGTCACAACGTCTTTTATATTGATGGAGAGATCAGAGATACGCTTTCGACCCACGTTGCGGTCGATGCTGGCGCGGATTTAGTAATTGCAAGCTATACCCATCAGCCCTATCACTTCGCTAAAGACACTGGTTCATTAACCGAACATGGGCTTTCAGCAATCTTGGTTCAGTCGATTTATTTACTCGTTGAGCAAAAAATCAATAACGCTATTCATAATAAGGAAATTCAAAGAAGTGCGATTCAAGCTGTGTCCGAATACTGTAAATCTCACGGAGTTGGCGAGCAGCACCATAAGAGGATTTGTGAAATTTTAGAAACAGAGCTCCACCATCGGATGGATATTGATTCGATTTATATTCACCCTAACCCTAAAGACTCCCAAATGTTCTTTGGAGATCATTTTACCCTCTCACCCAAGGGGATGACCGAAATCGTGAGGTCAGGGTTTAGAGCTGCGATTGATGTGCTTCGTAAATATGAATTTTCCGACCGCAAGAAAGAACCTGCGATCGGAACAACTCAAAAAGGAAAAGATTTAGATCAAACTGGAGCTTAAAGACTTACGCGATTAACGGCGTACGTCTATTGCAATGCTGGGACCGGCAACTGCTTGCGTGCCCGGCTGTTGGGCAACGCCGCCCACTTGATTTAAGGTTCCAGTGAGGCGATCCCCACTGTAACTTAAAGATCCGGTGTAAGGGTAACCCTGAATGAGCTGGGCTCCAAACCCAGTTTGCTGAGATTGACCGGTAACAGTAAGAAGCACGTTTGTTAATGTGCCGCCGGTTGAAGTGCCAGTGATGGAAGCATTTCCAGCACCGCTGGTAAGTGTTCCCTGAACCTGGCTTCCACTATCGGTTGTAATATTAAGCGTAGCTTGGGTGGGAATGGCCTGTGATCCGCCACCTTGGCTAACAGAAACTGTTCCGGTAAAAGTTCCGACATAGCTGCGTGCGCAACCCATTGCCGTAAAACTCAAACCAACGATTAAAAGAATTAAACTTTTCATTTTCATAACTACTCCACTTTTCCTTTCAAATAGATGAGGCAAGGATTGCCTCCATTACATCTGGTAGGTCATAGAGCAAGCGCAGTGCCACCCTAAATTCGAGCTCAAATCGATTTTAGGTGGAGTAGAACCCTGTTTAGGTGTCCAATATCTTTACAGATGTAAGGCTGGCACATTGATCTTAGAGGGATTTATGACTGGATTGCGTTCGCTCGAAAAGACCATACTCATTACTGGAACCTCAAGTGGGTTTGGACGGTTGGTGGTTAGGCCACTTTTGGGGCGTGGCTTTAAAGTGATTTGTGCGATGAGAGGGGGGCAAGACAGGCTCGCTGAACTATTTAGTGAAGAGATCCAAAAATTTGGGCGCAAGATTTTAGCGGTTGATCTTCATATGGAATCACCTGAAACCTATGAAGGCGCAGCTCAACTCATCGAAGAGCAATGCGCATCACGGTTAGATGTCCTCATTAATAATGCGGGTTATGGATTATTTGGAGCTATCGAAGATCAATCCATCCAACAGATCCAACATCAGTATAATGTTAACGTTTTCGGACCCGTGTTTCTAACACGTAGGATGATGCCCTATCTTAGAAATGCCCGGGGACGCGTGATCAATTTAAGCAGTGTCGCGGGCTTGGTGACATTTCCATTTTATGCAAGTTACTCCTCTTCGAAATATGCCCTAGAATCTTTTACCGAAGGTCTTTACTACGAGGCGAAATCTCAAGGTGTTCAAGTAGCTCTGATAGAGCCAGGAGCATTTAAAACGGAGTTTACTAAAAAGTCCATTACGTGGGGATCTAATTCAGGTAGCCCTCAGTCGCCCTATTTCGAAAGCACCGCGAATTTTAAAAAATTTCTCGCAGGTTCATCTGCTCGACTAGGTAACCCTAACAGAGTGGTCCGAGTCATGATTCGGCTTTGCGAAAAAAAGCGTATTCCGCTGCGGACAATTGTTGGAGCGGATGCGCGATTTCTGTATTATATGAAATGGATTTTTCCAGACCGGGTTTTTGTCGGTTTCATCAACTTTATTTGGAAAATACTCGTATTTAAAGAACGCTGACAAGTTCTAACTCTAAAATATTCTTAGATTCTAAATTTCTTTATCTGATCCG
>CAYJBA010000214.1:0-5285 GCA_964367865.1 uncultured Bacteriovoracaceae bacterium
GAGTAGGCCTACAGCGAACCCTAAACGAAAATCCTTACGTATACCCTGGCCAAGCGTAAAAAGTACGACCCCAAGGGTAAACAGCGTCCCGCTAAAATTTTCAGACGAGTGCCGAGCATGAAACGCGGGTAAGTACCAAGTTAAAGCCAGGACGACGACTGCGGCCTTTTGCCATAGGCGATCTTTAATCCAAACTTTTACACATAATGCTAATCCCACTACACCCAACCATCCGAGCAAAGAACTCATGATCCTGACCCACGTCGCCCAGATAAAAGGATCATTTACCTCGAGAACACGCAGCGGCAGGAGACCCACATAATAGAAAAAAGGTTGGACCCAACTTCTCATGGCGCGGCTATACTCAACCGCAAGTCCAGAAGCCGGTGCCATGTTAAATTTATAGGCGATAAATTCTAAAATTTGAAAATGTTCATCCGAATTTTGATAGCCCACGCTACAAATCGCAGTCATCAGATGTAAAATCAGACTGATTCCTAACCAGCGAATTACAAAAGTACGCCAGTCGCGATCGTTATAGCCCGATTTGTTTAACATTTGAGAGACCATGTCCGGACATTTTTGCATAAAGATGTTTACTCAGGTAGGATTTTCACGTGAAACATTGGCGTAAAACCGAATGGCTGTTAGCCTTTTTCTGTTTGGGCGCGATCTCTCGCCTTCTTTGGGCCGGCTGGATCGACAGTATGGATTTTGATGTCTATTGGCGCACGGCACAGGGTTGGCTCAGCGGGCGCTCTCCCTATTTTTTTGATGGGACAGAACGCGGATTTGTAATCAAATACCCTCCCTGGATTCTTCCGATTTTTTTTCCTTTCGGATTTCTGGGTCACCAGATCTCTCGGATGATTTGGGCGCTCCTAGAGCTTCTGGCACTGATTTATACCCTAGGCTGGGTTCATAAAAATGGAGTTTCCGTAAAAAGAACCTTGATCGCTGCGTTCTTTTTTTGGTGGATCTGGCTTGCCCATTTTTTCGCTGGGCAGCTCACTTTGATTTTACTTGCCGCAGGGCTGTGGGCGGTTCCCCCTCCCCGAACTAAAACCTCGAAATGGAGTGCCGCCGTTGCGGCATTTTTTATATCTGGGAAAATTTTTTATTCTGTCTCCTTGCTGGGTCTGGGAAAGCGCTTCTTTAAAAAAGAAACATGGCTTTCGCTCCTCATCGCTATGCCAACTGCTACTTTTGGGTCTTGGATCATCGCCGTTGCTTCTGGTTATCCTGAATCCTTTGGAGAATTTCTAAAATCCTGGGCTCGGGCCGCAGCTTCGGGCGGGGTGGAGCTTGGCGCACAATATGTTCGCGGTCAAATGAACCATGGCTTTACCGCAGGCGCGCTTCGCTGGCTCTCCATTGGTTCGGATCGAGTCGGCGCCGATATAGCCGTTTGCCTGGTTCTTTCTGTGCTACTCAGTGCAATTTGGTATAGATATTCGAAAAAGCTCTCGGACCAGGAAAAGTGGTCAGGATGGCTTGCATTGGGTGCGATTATTCATCCCTTGGCCTGGCATCACTCCTATGTTTTAACATTTCCCCTGTGCGCCTTGGCTTGGGATCGCGCACTAAAATCGAAAAATTCCAAATGGATAGCACTGTCGATTACCAGCTTTACAATGATAGGGATTCTCATTCCCAATATTCTTGGAATGTCCCTAATCACGCCCTTAGAGATGGTATCGATCAAGTCTTGGGGAGTCTGTCTGGCAGCCTTTACCCTAATAAAATCCCGTGTCGCGAAAACCTAAATTTTCGGCTAAGATCCGGCCCTTGTGATTCACCTGACAAACATCACCAAGCAGTACGGCTCGCGCATACTATTTAAAGATGCAAGCTTGCAAATCCGTCCCGGCGATAAAATTGGGCTCGTGGGCCCAAATGGCGCTGGTAAAACTACTATATTTAGATTGATTACGCGGCAAGAGGGAATCGAAGCAGGAAGTGTCAATTTTGCCGACAAAACGGTAATCGGATATTTTTCACAAGAGGTCGGCGAAATGAAAGGCCGCTCGGCCTTAGAAGAAGTCAAAGCCGGTGCCGGAAAAGTTTCGACTCTGGCTCACGAACTCGCCTCGATCGAGAAAAAGCTTCAAGACTCCGCTGAAAATCCCATGGAAGATGAGGAGATGGCGGCTCTACTGGAGCGCTATGGGGACGTACAAAGTGAGTTTGAACAACGCGGGGGCTATGATTTAGATTCGCGAGCAAAAGCGATATTAACGGGGCTTGGAATTGGCCCCGACGATTACGACCTTCCTGTTGAGACTTTTAGCGGCGGCTGGAAGATGCGTATTGCCTTGGCTCAGATCCTTGCGCTTCAACCCGATGTCTTACTCATGGACGAGCCGACCAACCATTTGGACTTGGAGTCGATCGTTTGGCTCGAAGAGTGGCTCGTTGGATTTCGCGGCTCCCTGGTCATGACGAGCCATGACCGCGAGTTTTTAAATCGCATCGTTTCTCGTATTGTAGAGGTCGGAAACAAAGCCATCACCGTTTATAGTGGCAACTATGATTTTTACGAACGCGAACGCGAGCTCAGACGCGATCAACTCCTAGCTGCCCATCAAAAGCAGCAGGACATGCTAGCTAAAGAAGAAGAATTTATCGCCCGTTTCGCCGCACGCGCCTCTCATGCAGCCCAAGTTCAATCGCGGGTAAAAAAATTGGATAAGATTGATCGCATCGAAATACCAGCCGAAACCAAAACTATGAAATTTGACTTTCCGCCATCACCCCGAAGCGGAAACGACGTGGTTAAGATGGTCAGTCTGTCAAAGGACTGGACCTTAGAAAATGGAAAAGCCAGACGCGTCTTTAGCGGTGTCAATGGAGTCGTCAGCCGCCTCAATAAAATCGCCGTCGTCGGCGTCAACGGTGCTGGTAAATCCACCTTACTTAAAATCATTTCGGGCCAAACCGAACCGACTTCGGGACAAATGACAATCGGAGCAAACGTTGCCATCGGATATTTTAGCCAGCACTCGCTTGAAATCTTAAATCCCAACAAAACTGTTTATGATGAGATCCATGATCGCATTCCGGATGCAACGATTGGATTTGTGAGAAATCTACTGGGTGCGTTTTTATTTAGCGGAGACGACGTTTATAAAAAAATCTCATCCCTCTCAGGGGGCGAAAAGAGCCGCCTCGTACTGGCGACCATTTTGGCGAGACCCGTAAATTTTTTGATCTTGGATGAGCCGACTAATCACTTGGATATTCAGTCACGTGAAATACTGCTCAGGTCGATCCAAGATTTTGACGGCACGGTAATGCTCGTTAGCCATGATAGACATTTTTTGAAACATATCGCCAATCGCGTTTTCGAAATCGACAAGGGCACTCAGACCAAAGACGGGGAGATGCGGATTTATGAGGGCGATTACGAGTATTACTTGTCGCAAAAGCACCCACATTGATTAAAAATATCGAGCGCTCCAGGCCTCAGCGGCCTTTAGGTTTACGTCAGCTCCGGTTTGATCCGCATATTCAAACATCAAACTCGCAATAAAAAGCCGAGAAAAGTTAAATGCGAATTCTCTGGATTTTTCAATCATCGCCGACTCGCCCTTGCCGAGTGTACTCGTAAAATCACTGTTCATGTTTTGTAGGTATTTTCCCAATTTCGTTTTTGCAGTCTCATTTTTAATCGCCGAAATACGTCTTTTTACATCTTCGTTATAGGCTACAAGCCCATTTTCTTTTTGAATGGCTCGAAGCATATCAAGACTCAGTACGTTAGTCGTACCTTCCCAGATGGTGAGCACCTGGCCGTCTCGTAAAAATCGGGGTATCCCGGTATCCTCGACGTACCCTGCGCCTCCAAAACTTTCTAAGATTTCGCTGGCGGCCGCGACTGCGGTTTTACCCGTAAAAAGCTTAACCAGGGACGTGAGAATCCTAAGAAGGTTTTTTTCATTTTCACTGGCCTTGCCGCACTCATCTTTTCCTAAAAGTTCGATCACTTTAAATGTAAAGTGAAAGCACCCTTTGTAATCCAACTCAAGATCTCTAAGTGTTTTCATATGCAGTGGGTGATCTATCAGCTTTTTACCGAAGGCCTCGCGCTTAGTCGCATAATCCAGCGCAAGAGCAAGCCCTCGCCGAATATGAGCGACGCTGCAAATCGAATTATGAAGCCTCGTAATATTAAAAAGAGATGAGATTTTTCGTACTCCGTGGCCTTCGCCACCCACGAGCCTGGCCTTTGTGCCGTGGAGTGTAAGCTCAGCAGTAGGAAGGGCCTTGGTGCCCATCTTGTCTTTCAAGCGGCAAATCTCAATCCCGTTGAGCTTGTCTTTCGAGTCTCGGGTTTCCAGATAAAAGAGACTCAAACCTTTGCTTCCTTCTGGAGAGCCTTCGATTCGAGCCAAAGTCATCGCCATCTGCGAAGTAGCTGCCGATGTAAACCATTTAGTTCCAAAAAGTTCGTAATCCGTTTTAGCCTTTTTAGCAATGGTTTCAGTTCTTCCCACGTCCGAGCCACCTGACTTCTCGGTCATCCACTGGCCTGAGGTCCAAAACTTCTTGGGATCTCGACTCGTCAGGCAGCTGTAGGCTCGCTTTTTCATGTCCTCGTCCCCATAGAGCTCAATGGCGCGCGCCGCGCCATCCGTCATTGCAAGGGGACAACTCGCGATTGCACTGGATGGATGAAACAAATAAAGCAATGCCATCTGATAAAATCTAGAAAATTCACCATATTTTTTTTCGTAGGCCGACGCGATGAGACCATTTTCAGCCGCAAATACACCTAAATTTTGCCAACCTCGTGAGACTTGTATTTCGTCGATTCGATTTCCCCAGGCATCATAGGGAATCAATCTCGGCAGATTGCTTTCGGCGTCTTTAACCCATTCCATAAGTTCGGTGGCAACTTGACCACCCACTTCTTGAAGGTGAGGAAAAATTTCCTTAATCATCTGCGGAGGAAGCTTAAGTTTTAGATATTCTTGTAAAAGAGAATCGTCTGTAAATTGATTTTTAAGCTCTGGGCCATTTTGAGTAAATGTCATGGCCAGGAGTTTAATTGATTATGAGACAGCCTGCAAAAGATAAAATGGCAAATTGCTTAAGGAAATAGGACTATTTAAACTCTGGAATACATTTTTTTGCCGCCTCTATTAGCTGTTCGATCCGAAAAGGCTTCTCGATGACAACTTGGGCGCCGAGTAGCCGAAAGTAGCGCTCGCCATTGCCCAGTAGTCCCGAAGTAATAATAATGGGTGGAACGCGGTCTGGTTCTGAGATCGGAAGAGCGTCGT
>CAYJBA010000215.1:0-5238 GCA_964367865.1 uncultured Bacteriovoracaceae bacterium
CTCGGCCCTGGTGGCCGCTGTTTTTACGACCTGCCTTTGGACCTTAGCCCGTTTTAGTTATGTAAAATACACGCAGTCTGTTTTGACCTATAAAAATGTGTACGGAAGCCTGAGCGCGGTCCCGATTCTTTTACTTTGGATTTATATTGTTTGGATCGTGATTTTAACTGGAGCAGCACTTTCGGCAGGGATTCAAAAACGCTTTGATTTAAGAGATATTAAAATTCATCTATGACTGACTTTGACCCCTCGATTAGAAATATCGAAGATTACCGTCGTGTATACGACTACTCATTAAAAAATCCTGACCATTTTTGGGACTCAGTAGCGCGAAAAAAAATTTCCTGGCGTAAACCTTGGGATAGAACGTCAAACTGGAATTTCAACACTGCAGAAATCTCCTGGTACCTCGGCGGTTCCCTGAATGTTTCTGAAAACTGTCTTGATCGCCATATTAAAAATGGCCTTGCACGCAAACCGGCCCTGATTTGGGTTGGAAACGATCCAAATGAGGAGCGAGTCTATAGTTTTGAGGAACTTCATCGCGAAGTTTGCAGGGCGGCTAATGCGTTTGAATCGCTCGGCGTTAAAAAGGGCGATCGCGTTGCCTTTTACTTGCCCAATATTCCAGAACTTGCGATCGGGGTATTGGCCTGCGCTAGGATCGGTGCCGTACACGGTATTATTTTCGGCGGTTTTTCTGCGCAGTCGATTCGAGATCGTGTGGATAACTCAGGTGCAACACTGATCGTAACTGCTAACGGCGCAATGCGTGGGACGAAATTGATTCCGCTGAAAGCGACAGTAAATGAAGCGCTGAGCATGGGATGTGCGACTGTCAAAAATATTTTAGTGGTCCAAAGGCTGACTCAGGCTGCAATCGTAAACCAGCCCGAGGTAAATAATATCGATGTCAGTTGGGAGGATGTCATGAAAAGCGCCGACGCTGAACACGTAGCGCCAGCCCATGACTCAGAAGATCCCCTTTTTGTACTTTACACCTCTGGCAGCACAGGAAAACCAAAAGGCGTGCTACATACAATGGGGGGATACATCACCTACGCGGCGTATAGTCACGAAATCGTATTTCAAGCCAAAGAAGACGACGTTTATTGGTGTACGGCTGACCTAGGTTGGATCACCGGGCATACCTATCTGATTTATGGTCCCCTCGCCAATGGCACGACGACTGTAATGTTCGAAGGGATTCCCACTCATCCGACCCCTAGCCGCTTTTGGGAAGTGGTCGATCGTCATGCTGTTTCTATTTTTTATAGTGCTCCTACGGCAATTAGACTTTTGGCCTGCGCGGGAAACCAATTTGTGACGAGCACATCACGCAAATCACTTAGAACTCTCGGAACGGTTGGCGAACCTATCAACCCAGAAGCGTGGAAGTGGTATTCGAGTATTGTCGGCGAAGATCGCGCGCCAATCGTCGATACCTGGTGGCAAACAGAGACGGGCGGAATTTTAATTTCGCCGCTAGCTGGCATCACTCCCACTGAGCCCGGAAGTGCTACTTTTCCACTGCCCGGGATCGAGCCCTTGATATTGGATGAAAACGCAAAACCCCAAACTGGCGAAGCCATGGGGCCTTTGGTTTTGGCTCGCTCCTGGCCCGGGCAAATGCGCGGGGTTTATGGCGATCCTAAACGCTTTCATAAAACTTACTTTACGCAATTTAAGGGATATTACTTTACGGGAGACGGCGCGAGACGAGATACTCGAGGTAATTACTGGATTACGGGGCGGATGGACGACGTAATTAAGGTTTCAGGCCACCGGATTGGAACGGCTGAAATCGAATCCGCTTGCATCACTCATAAATCTGTCGCAGAAAGTGGTGCTATTGGGGCTCCGGATCCCATAACAGGAGAGGCAATACACGTATTTGTTGTCCTTAAAGATTCAGTGAAGCCGACTCTAGAGCTCGAAAAAGAAATTGTCCAAATAGTTAGAAAAGAGGTGGGTCCGCTCGCCACCCCTAAAAAAATCTATTGGTCTCCAGGGCTTCCGAAAACGAGAAGCGGCAAAATCATGAGAAGAATTTTAAAAAAAATAGCGCAAGGGCAATATACGGATCTTGGAGATACCACCACGCTTGCCGAACCGCAGATTGTAGAAAAAATTATTGAGGCGCATCGGGCGGCGCAGGTGTTACCGACCACCGTTACACACATTAACGTACTTAAGAAGTAACATTTGCTTTACCTGATCTAGGGGGATCGTTTTCCTGATGTGATCTGTAGTTTCAATTCTAACACCACTAGAGGTCACATCGAGAAGCTTTCCCTCCACAGTGCCGTAACCAGAAAGATAAATCTGGGCCTTATTATCCGCAATATTGGGCAATTCAGATGAAAGATTAAATGCCTTTTCTTTGAGTTCCGAAGAAGTGTAGAAATTTCGATCCACCACTTGAATTACGGACTGATCAAAGCCGCGATCTTTGACTCCGTAATTTGTGTAATCATGGACATTTGCGAATCCCTGGCGCTTGTAACTCGTCTCAAATTGGTGCCCCTCTTTTCCTATTCCCATAACTCCAGAGGTCCATCCAGATTCGCCGTGAGTCATGATCTTTGGATTTTGAATCCTAACCTCTGCCCCTGATTTAAATGCACTCTCCGCCCATTTTTCTAAATTTTTTGGGTCAGTGACTTTCTGAAGTGCGAGCTTTTCAGAAGGCAGCTGAGAAATGGATTGCCCAACAGCACCGAGTGCTCCTCGACCCGCCGCGCCTCCCGTAGCCCTGCCCGTGAGTGAGCCCGCAATAGCAAATAGGCAACCACGGTAGGAGTTTAAAATTTTGGGGCCACCTGCCAGTGGGCGCTTTGGACAACCCTCCGAGGCAACCTGGGCACCTTGAAAATCAGCTTCAAGCTTCGATTCACTGCAGCTTGAAAAAATATCGCCACCTGTGCTCGAACTCCCCAGGGCCGACATGCCTTTAGACCCAGCTGCTGTAAAACTACTTCGCCCCGCCGCAATGATGCCTTTAATTGTCGTACTGTTGACCAATCCCTTAAATGCCGCACGGGCCGCCATGAGCTCGCCACCGCCGATGGGAAGAGTCGCAATAAATATCGCCCATTCGATTTTTTTTCTTTTTGACTCTTCCTCAGCCTCATAACTTTTTACAGCCCTGCACTCTGCGTCTTTCAAATAATCAATTGCGACTTTATCCCAATCCGACGGATTTTTTTTCTCAAGCAATTCGCGGGCAGCCATTGATAACGGAGGAGCTTCTGCCCCCATTACACGATCAAAATTACTGCACGTGGATCCTTCGCGAATGCATCCTGATGCATCGCTATAGCGTCCCAGCTGCGTCGCCAACTGCGATCGAGTTGCCCTAAACTGCTCTCTCATCGCATTACGAATATTTTCAGAGCTCAAACGGTTTTCGGGAGTAGCGCGCTCTAAAACACTTTTAAACTCATCCCCATTTGTCCAAGGCACCGATTCTAGAAGTGCCTTTTTTGTTTGCTCAATTGCAATAATTTTTTGGCGGTTCCCCGCGCGGGTCGCCTCACCCTCAGCAAACTTGAGCTCATCCACTTTGCCTAAAATATAGATCGTGTCTGCCACCTGGTTATCTAATCCCCCGGCCGGTTTGCACGCATTTAATCTATTGCACTGTTCAGGACTGCCCATTGCTGCGCACTGGTCGGGAGAAAACCGATTGGGCTCTTCAAGCAAGGAGTTAATCGCTGCGATTTCATCCGTAGTCTGCTTCGTTCCGTATTTTAGGCGAGCGCGGCCCGAATAATATTCGGCAACAAGGGCTTTGCGATCATCTTCGGTTGGCTCTCTTTTAGAGAGAGATAGAAATCCAGAGCCCATTTGGTTCGGAAGACATTTACCTAATTTTGCTCCAAATCCCGCATGTGCTTTGGTTTCAGAAATTGATTCAAATTGACCCTCAAGCGCGGAACTTGTTCCAATCGTACTCGAAGGATTTGTCGGACAGGCCTTTTTTAGGTTTGAATCCGAGGAATTTCTCGCGATTCGCGAAACTAGTTCATTTGGGCAATTTTTAGGAACATCGCTCATGAATCCTTCGCAGCCATTGCGATTGTTTCCGGGCGTTAGGTCGCTTTTTTCTAGTCCTACCCAATTCAAAGCAGCTTCAAGTGTGGAGGGATCTGCTGAAAACGAAGGTTGTGAAAATAGGCCGAGGGTCGCCCACGAAAAAATGATGATTCGGCACAGACGAAAGCTCACTCATTCCCCCAAAAACCCCAGACGTGCGAAGTCGAATTAAATCCGCTAGATCGCTCTATTTTCCCTTATTTTTTAATAAAAGCCGAGTAAAATTATACGGATTATAAATGCCTGTATTTTAAGGAATTTTTAAAAATTCATTCGCTGTTTTTACTTGTCTTTTAGTCATCGAGCCGCTTTGATAGGCCCTAAGGCACTATGAAAATAAAATCCGCACCGAGATTTAACTTCGAGTCCAGCTCCGCTTGGGTGGTAGGGCTTGCTACAGCGGGGATTCAGTTTCTGTGCATCTTTGTCTTTACACTCGGAATTCCGGGCTCACTTTCACAGAACTACTTAGCTCTTAATAATTGGGATTCACGCCATTACATTCAAATTGCTGAAACTGGATATGTTCTGCCCGAAAATAAAATTACGAGCGAAGATATTCACGGGGGTCGCGCGAACGCCGTATTTTTTCCGGGCCTCCCCCTTGCCGCGCGCAGTCTGAGTCGGGTTGCGGGGGTCTCAGTTCCGGTAGCCCTTCTTCTCATCGCCCATTTTTCTTGCTGGATGTTTTGGACTTACTTTATTTTGCTTCTGAGAACTTACCGCGTACCCAGACGTATGGCTCGATTTGCAGTAATTTCTGTGGGAATTCATCCCGCCGCCTTTTTTATGGTGATGGGCTATACCGAAGCTCTCTTTTTAGCATTTCTTGCAGGATTTGTTTACTGGACTGAACGCTGGCATCGCAATTCAGCCGGAAGCCTTTCGTGGGAATGGGCCATGGCTGCTCTCCACGGGTTTGGGCTCTCGACCGTTCGAATCGTTTCCTGGGCTCTTGCCCTTTTTCCAGTCATCACTGCGTGTCATGGCCGGTTTAAGAAATTACGACCTTCACGCGAAAGCGTTCGAGATTATTTTTGGGCCTGGGCCTTAGGAGGCTCGGTAACACTGGGTGCTCTGGCTTTTTTTTATTTCTGCCAGCTGCGGTTTGGCGACTGGAGCAAGATCGGAAGAGCGTCG
>CAYJBA010000216.1:0-5216 GCA_964367865.1 uncultured Bacteriovoracaceae bacterium
CGACTTCAAAAAATTCGCTCGCGGTGCGACTGTGCACTTCTTCGTCATTTTTAAAAGATTTGGTCAGCTCGTTATCTCCGCTCATGTGGGCTAAGATTCGAAGTTCGATCTGAGAATAATCAGCGGATAAAAGGACATTGCCGGGCGATGGAATAAATGCCCGTCTGATCATCATTCCTTTTTCTGAACGAATTGGAATATTTTGAAGATTGGGATCCGAGCTGGACAATCGTCCAGTGGCCGTACCTGCCTGATGAAAGCTTGCGTGAATTTTTCCGGTCCTGGGATCCTTGAGTTCGGGCAAAGGATCGACATAGGTTCCCTTAAGCTTCGCTATTTCGCGGTATTCAAGCAAAAGTCTCGGTACTTCATGCAACGGCGAGAGCGCTTCGAGCACTGTGGCATCGGTTGAAAAACCAGTTTTGGTTTTACCTTGCGTGGGTAGTTTCAAAACTTCAAATAAAAGATGGCCGAGCTGTTTTGGAGAATTTAAATTTATCGGTTCTTGAGTAAATACCGCCACTCGTTCTTCGATCCTCTTCAGATCAACTTCAAACTCGCGAGAGAGCTTTTTAAGCCAATCGACATCGATGCAAACTCCGTGGCTCTCCAATCGAGTCAAAACCTGAACCAAAGGCAAATCCACCCTCGCGAAAATTTCCGTGAGCTTCTCGGCTTGAATCATCGGATTTAATTTTTCCCAAAGTCGGTAGGCAATCAAAGCGTCCTCGGCAGAGTAGCGCGTCGCAAGCGGAATCGGCACTTGATCAAACGTAATTTGATTTTTGCCCTTACCGGTCACCTGGTCGTAGGTAACAACCTGATAATCCAAATATTTTTTGGCAAGGTATTCGAGATTATGACGGCCTTCGGGCTCTAAAACATAGGCCGCGACCATCGTGTCGGCGCCAATTCCATCGGCTTTAATTCCTTGAGCAAGAAGCACGCTAAAATCGTATTTTAAATTTTGCCCAATTTTTTTGTATTTTGGATTTTCTAGATAAGGTTTTAAAGCGTCTAATACTTTTTTAGAGGCAAGTTGCTCGCCCTCTTTATGACCGATGGGTATATAATAAGCAAACTCTGGGTTATAACAAATCGCGATACCGCAAATCTCAGCTAATCTCGGGTTTAAAGAGGTGGTTTCGAGATCAAATCCAAATTCCTTTTTTTTCTCAATCGCCTTTAACAGCTTTTCGAAATCGGCCTGTGTCTGAATCGTTCGAAACTGATCTGACGCTCCCTCCGGCTGAGTGAGAGTAGAATCCGGGGATGATTTACCCTCACCACCCCAACGCTCAATCAATTTCTGAAAATCAAGCTCTTCGAGCAGCTCAATACATTGAGGGGTGACGTGAAAATGATACTAGAGAATATCTTTATTGAGGTGAAGCTCGACGTCCTCTTTAACCGTCGCGAGAATTGCTGACATTTTAGCATCTTTGGCATGCGTCTTAAGCGTCTCGCCTTTTTTTCCGGATATTTTACCTTCCATCGCGGCTTTTAAAACAGAGTCTAAATCTCCATGCTCTTTCAAAAGCTCAGCTGCGGTTTTCGGTCCAATCCCGGGAACGCCTGGAATATTATCTGAGCTATCGCCCATGAGACCTAAAAGATCTCGGACTTTCTCAGGCCCCACTCCCCATTTTTCTTCGACCTCTTTGGAGGTATAAACCTTATCGTTCATAGTGTCCCAGATTTTGACCCGACCCTCCACGAGCTGCATGAGGTCTTTGTCATTGGTAACAATCACGACTTGATGCTGAGGATCGCCTGCGAGCCACTTTTTAGTAAGCGTGGCGATGAGATCATCGGCCTCCACTCCTGATTCGCGATACGAATGAATCTCAAAGGCCTCTACCAACTGATCGACTCTTGCAAACTGCGGAATCAAATCATCAGGGGGCTCCGAGCGATTGGCTTTGTACTCGGGGTAAATTTCTTCGCGAAACGAGGGCCCCTTTGAATCATAGGCCACGACCATAAACTCAGGTTTAGCTTCCTCTGCGATCCGGGCAAGCATGGTCGCAACGCCATACACGGCATTAGTGGGCTCACCTTTTTTATTTTTGAGCGAGCGAATCGCAAAAAAGGCCCGAAAGATAAACGAACTGATATCTAAGAGGTAAAGCGTCTGCTTGGGGTCGCCCAGGCGATGGGGCACGTCAACTCCGGTTCTTTTTAAATTCGACGACTTCCGTATCGCCCATCACATCTCCTAAACGCCGTCCGGATTCGACGGTCATCATGAGATATACTTCCATGACCATGAGTGGAATACCGATTAATCCTAAAATGAGCCAGCCCCAAACAGGAATAATTGCAAAAAAGGTAGCAACGCCCACGGGCGCATTTCGAAGCGCGGATTCGCGCATCGAGGCGGGTTTTTTTCGTATCGTGCTGACGACTTGAAGACCAAGTATCTTCTTTCCTAAGCTCTGTCCTTCAAGCCCCTTGTAATGAATTCCATCAGCTAAAATACTATAAAGAAACCCGACGAGCGGCCCCAACGGGTAAGGGAGAATCGCTCCCATAGCCACAACAGCCACGATATCAATCATTTTTGCGGCGACACGATTGAGGATGTTCACCCTGGCATGGCTTGCAAATGGAAAAATAGAAACTAGCATTAAGCCTTGCCCCTTGGATGCAAAAAGAAACGATCCAGTAAATCGACCATCGAATGTACAGCGAAAATATGCGTCTCCTGAATGCGGCTCGAATTTTTTCCTTCGCTCACAACCAATGCGACATCAGCGAGCGCTTTAAGCTTTCCGCCTGTGCCTCCTGTGAGGCCAATGACCTTACACCCTAGTTTTTTTGCGGCTTCGACCGCTCGAATGACGTTGGGGCTTTTTCCAGAGGTAGAAATTGCGACGACTGCGTCGCCTGGACGAGCGAGCGCTTCGATTTGTTTCGAAAAAATTTCGTCAAAGCTAAAATCATTTGCAAGCGCTGTTAGGTTCGAAGAATCAGTAGTCAGTGCGATGGCCGGGAGCGGTCTGCGGTCTACAAGCATTCGACCCACCATTTCGGCGGCCATGTGCTGTGCATCTGCAGCAGAGCCTCCATTTCCAAAGATCAGAACCTTTCCCCCTGCGCGAATCGAGTGACCAAGAATTTCAGCCGCTGATATAAGCGAAGTTCCACACTCGTCAAAAAACCGACGGTGAGCGCTAATAGACTCCTGAGAGGTCGCAGTTAAATATTGCTTCGGTTCCAAACTTGACTCTTTAGATTCAATACCCATGTTACGTAAGTTCTTGCATGCTTGTTATCACTTACGATAAAAGTACAGGGTTTACAGCGGTTTGAAAGAGAAAATTCGCTTTTCCTGACTAAAGATAACAGGTATAATAATAGGTACACTTGGCTCGAAGGAGAAATCATTATGGGAAACACTAAAAACGTACTCGCAACAACGGATGGAAACTTCGATGCTGAGGTTCTAAAAGCTTCAGGCGTATCTTTGGTCGATTTTTGGGCCGAATGGTGCGGCCCCTGCAGAATGCTAGCTCCGACGATTGACGCTATTGCCGATGAGTTTGCGGGCAAACTCAAGGTCTATAAGTTAAATGTGGATGAAAATCCAATGACACCGTCAAACTACCGGATTCGTGGCATTCCAACTGTCCTGATCTTCAAAAATGGCCAGGCCGTCGACCAATTGGTAGGAAATAATCCAAAAGAAGTGATTGTTGAAGCAATTCAGAAACATCTGGGTTGACCGTCAGATTAAATCCGATATTCTTAATTAAGTAACGATTTAACGAATTTAGACCCAAGGATTGGGCTGGATCTAAGGATCTTATACAAGAGGGAGCTTGCTCATGGAAACTCAGAGCACGATGTCGGGAATGATCGCGGCATTTCAGGGCGGTGGCCCATGGATGATACCCATTGCGATCGCATTAGCCTTTTCTATCGCTTTTACCATTGAGCGCGTCATGCGCTTGTTTCTTCAATACAGCGTAGATGGCGCATCGTTTATGTTTGAGGTTCAGAAATATGTTCTGGCCAATGACATTGATGGCGCGATTCGAATCTGTAACGGAACCGGAAACGCGGCACTCCCCAAGGTCATCAAAGCGGGACTTCAGCGGGCGACCCGCGATGGAGAGCAGATTCAAAACGCGATCGATGCGGCAAGTCTCGAGATGATTCCGAAACTGGAGCGTAGGCTTTCCTACCTTGCACTCATTGCAAATATCTCAACCCTTTTGGGGCTTCTCGGAACGATTTCGGGACTGATCAAATCCTTTGCTGCGATAGCGATTGCAACGGATCCGACTCAGCGCCAAGCCATCCTCTCCTCTGGTATCGCGGAAGCGATGAACGCCACTGCCTTTGGTCTAATCGTCGCAATCTTTACCATGGTCGTTCACAGCATTTTGAGCAATAAAGCGAACCGGATTTTAGAAGATATCGATGAGTTTGGAGTAAAGCTCCTCGATTTACTTTCTGCGCGCAAGTTCAGAAAAACTCAGGCTGACTAGGAGACCTCTCGAGTGCTGAAGAGCCCGAGTACTAGAAGAAATAAACCGAATAAGAGCCAGATCAGCCCAAACCTCGTGCCGGTAATCGACGCGATGGTGACGCTGGTGGGTTTTCTACTCTATACGACTACCTTTCTTCAGTTTGTGAGCGTTGAAACGCTTTTTCCAGAAGCCAGCCAAAAAGAGGTCGAGCAGAAACTCAAAGAAAAGCCCCTTCAGCTCACGATCAGTATTCGCGAACGGGATACCGAGATTTGGAGCCCCTTTAGCCGAATCAGCCCTAAGCACCTCACCAATGAGGGCCCCGGACAACCCAATGTAAAAGCGCTTCACGATGCATTAGTGCAGGTAAAAAAGCAATTTCCGGGCGAGGATAAAGTAGTGTTAGCGCCCGATGCTGGCGTATCCTACGAAAATCTCGTTGCGGTCATGGATTCAATTCGCACCATGGACGCTGGAGATCCTCCCCTCTTTAGAAAGAATCTTAAAACGGGCATGGATGATGCTATTAAATTTCTTTTCCCTGATATTATTTTCGGGAATCTTCTGGGGGATAACTAATGGCGTTTCACAGGTCGATCCGGAACCGTCGGGCACGCAGAAAGGTCGATAATTCTTTCGAACTTCAGCTCACCAGCATGATGGACGTACTTGTTATTATCGTCGTATTTTTGCTCAAGAGTTACGCTACGGCTACGAACTCTTTTACTACTGTGCCCG
>CAYJBA010000217.1:0-5207 GCA_964367865.1 uncultured Bacteriovoracaceae bacterium
TCCGATCTTCGAGCGCGCACAGGATCTTTTTTAGCAAGCTCAACAAATCCTCCACCTAATCGAACGAGGTTCGTTCCGTTTTGAGTACGGGTAAAAATCCCGATTCCACGCCAGGCTAAATCTGGCTCATCCAAAGTGGGTGGCCGTTGAATACGCAAATTTTTGAGCTGCGCAGTCATGACGTCGAAAGTAGCTTTCGAAAAATAATCTCTGCGCTGGTCGAGCCAATGAGTCAGGTCTTTTTTTACATCGTGAAATTGACCCATCACTATCATCCAATGATCACGAGAGGGGATCACCTTATCAATTGAATCGCCTGCATACTCGACGCTCTGACAGGTATCGCCCGAATCCGGCTCTTGGGCAGGAGAGCGGCCAGCTCCCGAAGGCTCGGTAGAGAGGTTCATCGCATCAATCATGGCACGGGTGGGGAGCTGATCTGGACTTGAGTCAGCAGGGGAATTTTTTGAGGTCGTACTAGCCACAGGCGACGTAGACTTTGGTTCGCCTTTGTTCATTACTGTCTTATTTGCGGATTTATTTTTCTCTATTGGAGTTTGCACGGTTTCCGATTTGTACTCCGATGGTTTCATCGCACTAAAGCCCGACGAATTTTCATAAGATTTGTGCAAAATAAATCGAACGCCAATCACTGCTGCAACTGCTGGCACTGCAAACAAAAAGTAGTACCAGATATCTCGCATCCTGCGCATATGTTTCTCCCTATATACAAGGGTAAGGCTCACCTATTAAAAAAAAAAGATGCTAATTTTGCCTAGCATTGAATTTTAAACGTCGTCACGAAATTGACAGGAAAACCGTTGAGTTTCAGGCCAAAAATGGTCAAGATGGCTTTCTATGAGACTTTTTTTCTACTTTCCGATTGCCGCCCTGATCTTAGTGTCTGGCTGCGCGGGTCAACACAAAGGCCCAACCGGTTTAGATTTTATTTCGGGCAATCAGGGTGACTTAGAAACAATTGTTATTTTAGGCACAAATGATATTCACGGCGGACTTGCCCCGGTCGAACAAAACTCAAGAGAAGAATCAAGTACTCCATCTGTCAAATACCTCAGCGGGGGAATGGCAAATCTTGCAACTTATCTCCGAGTATTAAGAGAAGAGTTTGGATCTCGTTTTTTGTGGCTCGATGGTGGGGACGAATTTCAGGGATCTATCGATAGCAATTCCCAAAAAGGCGTACCCATGGTCGCTGTGTTTAATGAGCTAGGTTTAGGAGCTGCAGCAATCGGAAACCATGAGTTTGACTTTGGAGTTGCCGAGCTTAAAGAGCGCATGACCGAAGCCAAATATCCTTATTTAGCGGCGAACATCACTGAAAAATCGAATGGAAAGCTCGCTGCGTTTCCCAATACCCTACCCAGCACGATACTCAATGCGGGCCACCTCAAAGTTGGAGTTATTGGACTGATCACCTTGGAAACTCCAACAACTACTCGACCTGATTTCGTTCAGGATTACAGTTTTGAAAATTTAAAAGATGCAACGGTTCACGAAGCTCAGAGTCTCAGAAAAAAGGGGGCGCATTTAGTAGTGATCGTCGCGCATGTGGGTCTGTTTTGTTCTCCTGGAAAAAAAACAGGCCATGCGGTGAGAAAATTCACTGACCCCCAGGGCGATTGCAATGAAGACGGCGAGTTAGTAAAATTTCTAAAAGCTCTCCCTCAAGGCGCGGCAGATGCGGTTGTAGCCGGACACTCACACCAAGTCATTTACCATTGGGTAGCTGGGCTTCCGGTTGTTCAAGGGGGGGCGTTTGGCCGATACCTGAATCTCATTTACCTCACTTACGATTGGGGTCAGAAAAAAGTAGTCAAAGACCGAACGCTCATTGAGGGGCCGATTCCCGTTTGCGAAAGAGTGTTTGAAAACCAAGGCGACTGCAATGGCGAAAAACCAGCTCCTAAAGATGGCCGCGGCAGCTTGGTAAGAAACTATTTTCATGGGCGAAAAATTCACCCCGACTCCGCGATTGAAAAACTTCTTGAACCTTACTTTAAAAAATCCGAGGTAATAAAAAAGACGATAGTCGGAACTGCCGCTCGCGCGATTGATCACCAACGTTTTAAAGAGTCTGAGCTGGGCAACTTGGTTTCGGACGCGATTCGTCTAGAGGCCAAAACTGATTTTGCACTTGTGAATTCGGGAGGTCTAAGAGCCCCTCTCGAATCTGGTCCACTCACCTATGAAGCCGTATTTCGATCTCTTCCATTTGATAACGCCATAGCGACTTTAAAGCTCACTGGGCGTGAACTTAAACTGCTCCTCAGAATCACCGAAAGCGGGTCGCGGGGCTTTGCGCCCGTTTCTGGACTCACGCTTAAACTACTGGATACCTCAGTCGACGCATCTTCAACTGATCTCAATGGCAACGGAAAGATCGAACCTTGGGAAATCAATCGACTCTTAGAAACAAAATCTCAAGACGGCTCCCCCATAAAAGACGATCAGACTTATACGCTGGGAACTGTTGATTTTTTACTTGTAGGCGGAGACGACTTTTCTTGGTTTATGTCTCAGATACCGAAAGATCGCGTTCAACTCAACACGGGCGGAATATTAAGAGAGACCGTGGTCAAATATCTGGCGCAAATAAGTCCGGTGAACACCTCAGAAAAACCTCTGATTGATCCTGCTCATCTGAGATTGAACTTTCAAAAATCAAAGAAGATCAAAAAAGAAATAGGTCATAGGCGCAAACGCCGCTAACCATGTTATTCTCAAAAGTATGGCAAGCGACTTTCTTGCTTTTATCGAGCAAGCAGTAAAAAAAGAATTCGACTCGAATCGACGAATCCTAAATTTCGATGAATATATTTCTCTGTTTGGCGAAAAACCAGACCGCCAATCCCGAGGGTCTGCAAAATACGTTGCAGATATGATGGATTTTTTTGGAAAAGAAGCAGCCGCCGATAGCGACGCCGGGATCCCTCGGTTTAAGGTTTTTGATTTTCCGATTGATGGTCTTGCCCCAAAAATAGTGGGACATGAGGCTGTTCAAAATCAAATCTACCGAAGTCTAAGGGCATTTACCCGCCAAGGCGTAAACAACAAACTGATTTTACTTCATGGTCCCAACGGCAGCGCCAAGAGTTCGCTCATTCAAGGCCTCATGGGAGGCATCGAAAAGTACTCGAAAGAACTCGAGGGCGCCGTCTATACCTTTAACTGGATTTTTCCGGTTGAAAAACTCATCAAAGGCAATATCGGAATCAACACCTATACCAACCCACGCGATCAAATGGGAAGTTTTGCGAAACTTCCTGACGAAGATGTTTCGGCCCGGATTCCGTGCGATCTGAGAGACCATCCCCTTCTATTGATTCCGTCTGAGCAGAGAAAAACATTTCTTGAAAAACTTTTAGGACAACCAAAAGCCGATGAAATTTGGAAATCTCTTCCCAATTATCTTTCTAAAGGCGGGCCTTGCCATCGCTGTAAACAAATTGGAGATGCGATTTTAACATCGCATGGCGGGGATTTCAGAAAGCTGTTGATGCACGTTCAGGTGGAGCGCTTTTATTATGCCAGGCGCTATCGCGAAGGCTTAGTCACCATTGAGCCTCAGCTCCATGTCGATGCGCAGTACCACCAGCTCACTCTCAATAAGAGCATGGGCTCCCTCCCCGCCTCGCTTCAGAGTTTAAATCTATTTTCGTTGAGTGGGGACCTAGTCGATGGCAACCGAGGCATCGTTGAGTACAGCGATCTGCTCAAACGCCCGGTCGATTCATTTAAATATCTTTTGAGCGCGTGCGAAACGGGTGCTGTCAATGTGGGCTCAAGCATTGCGTATCTCGATAGTGTACTTTTAGGGTCTACGAACGAAGTGCAGCTTGATGCGTTTAAGGAGTTTCCGGATTTTACGAGCTTTAAGGCAAGAATTGATCTGATTCGCGTGCCGTACCTTTTATCTGTCAGCCAGGAACAACAAATCTATCAAGCGCAGCTTGGACAGATCGCCGGAGAGAAACACGTAGCTCCCCATGTGGATTGGATTGCAGCTCTTTGGGCGGTTCTGACTCGGCTCAAAAAACCCAACAGCATCAACTATCCTCCAAACGTCAGCACGCTGATTTCAAATCTCTCTCCTATGGATAAATCGCGCCTCTATGATTCAGGCGAAATGCCAGCGACTCTGACGCCTGAGGATCGAAAAATTTTGAGAGCAACGCTGAAAAAACTCCGAGACGAATATCTTAATATCCCCTACTTCGAAGGGCGCATGGGAGCTTCGGCCCGAGAAATGAAGTCTGTACTTTTCGATGCCGCACAAAATCCAGAGTACTCTTGCCTGTCACCCCTCTCACTCATCAAGTCGCTTGAGGATTTTGTAAAGCGCGTGACAGAGTATGAGTTTCTAAAACAAGATGTTAAAGACGGTTACCATGATTCGGCAGAATTCATTAACATGGTAAAATCCGAGTACGTTTCTAGGATTGATCGCGAAGTCAGAGATTCCATCGGTCTTTACGATTCTGCTCAATGGGAGGATTTTCTTAAGAAATACGTACAACAAATTTCCTTAGTACTTAAAAAAGAAAAAGTTAAAAATCTGATCACCGGTAAGTTAGAGGACCCCGATATGGCCCTCATCGGAGAGTTTGAAAAGATCGTAGATGCGCCTGAGGGCGCAGTCGAAAAAGAAGCGTTTCGGCAGAACATGATCTCTCAAATCGGAGTCTGGTCGCTCGATCACCCTCACCAGCCTGTTGCATATGCCAAGGTTTTCGCGGACTTGTGGCGCAAACTCGAAAAACACTATTACGAATCTCAAAAATCCCTTTTGACGAAAATGAGCGAATCTCTCCTTTCTTATGGTAAGGAGAGGGACGATCCGACGTCAGAAGGTGCCAAGCTTGCAGCTCGGACGGTGGGCAACATGAAGTCCAAGCTTGGCTACTGCGAAAAGTGCGCACGCGAGGTAATTACTTTTCTCATGCGCCAGCGCTACTAATGGGAGAGGCCGTCCGCATTTCATGAAAAGTTCTGACACCGTCACCGACGATCATTATCTCGTCAGCTACCGCGTGGACTCGGGCCATAACGGCGCTAGGCTAGATCAGTTTTTAAAGGAATTTTATCGCAGGCGATCGCGCGAGCAGCTCAAACGCGCCATCGCGGACGGCTCGGTATTTATTGAGCGCAATCTAGGCGAGCATTTTACGTTAGGCAGGCTCAAACCC
>CAYJBA010000218.1:0-5204 GCA_964367865.1 uncultured Bacteriovoracaceae bacterium
TTCCCTACACGACGCTCTTCCGATCTTTTTAAAAATGCTACTAAGCTATTAGTAGTTCCAAGGTCAATTCCGACAACTATCTCTTTATCTGGCTGAGAAATATTATTCACACTCATTCTGCAGCCAATCTTAATCGAAGCTGAATTACATTTCTCGTCAAAGACTTTAAATAGTTTAGAACCGGCACCACGGCTCCAATTTGGTTTAAAGCATCTACCGAGCCTGATTCGTCAAAAACCTTTTCACTTGTCAGGATTTTCTGATCTAGCTCAGCCATTCGCGTTTTTAGCCGATCCATAAATTCGTTGAGTTTGAGATCCGCCTCATCCGGCGAATCCATCACTAAGTCCTGAATGACAAACCAACTTTCTGCAAAATCCGTTGGCACTGCTTTCGGATCCGAAACGGGCACGCCTCTATGCGCTAACAAATACTCTCGAAGGAGAGTAGGATTTTTTAATGTGCGGTAGGCTTCATTGAGAAAACTCATACGCTCCAAGGATCGTTTCTGAGTATCGGCATCTCGATGGGTAAAACGGTCCGGATGCAAGATTTTAGAAACAGCATAGAATTTTTTTTCTAAAGAATCTAAATCTTGAGAAAATTTTGGCGAAACATTTAAAACTGAAAAATAGCTTTCGTCTTTTACTAAAGGCTGGGGCTCCCCGCACTTAGGACACACGTTTGCGGCTTCAAAACCGGCTAGCGGCTTTAAACAGAAGGGACACGTTACTGCGTTAAGCTGAGAAGCTGGATCCACACCCACAGGTTCTCTTGGCGTTAGGATTGTTGAATACAAAGCCAGTTCCGTTTAGACCGTCGCTAAAATCTAATTCGGTACCTGAAATAAACAAGATACTCTTGGGATCGACTATGATTTTGATGCCTTGAAATTCAAATACTTTGTCATTGGCGTCAGGTTCTTTTTCATCAAAACCTAGTTTATAGCTCATTCCAGAGCAGCCCCCGCCCACTACTTTAACACGTAGATGAGAATGGGTGGCCGTCGGATCAGTCGACTTAAGTCTTTTAATTTCGCTAATGGCCTTTTCAGTGACCTGAATCATTTTGCCTCCTTCTCCATCACCGACTGCTTACTTAAATAATCACTAATAGCAGCCTTAATTGCGTCCTCCGCAAGGACCGAACAATGAATCTTAATCGGGGGTAATGAGAGTTCTTTTACGATGTCAGTATTTTTAATGGAAAGCGCTTCTTCGATCGTCTTGCCTTTGATCCACTCAGTCGCTAACGAGGAGCTGGCAATTGCGCTTCCACAGCCGAACGTTTTAAACTTAGCGTCTTTGATTCGACCTGTCTGCTCATCAATCTCGACTTGGAGCTTCATCACGTCACCGCACTCCGGCGCGCCCACTAGACCCGTTCCAACTACTTTAGAGTTTTTATCTAAAGATCCAACGTTTCTTGGCTTCTCATAGTGATCAACGACTTTTTGTGTATATGCCATGGGTTTATCTCCTCAGTGAGCCGTCCAACGAACGGATTTTAAATCTATGCCTTCTTTCGCCATTTCGTATAAAGGTGATAGTTCACGAAGTCTTTTTACCGTTTCCGATACTTTTACTATGGCAAAATTAATTTCTTCTTCAGTCGTAAAACGACCTAAACCAAATCGAACACTCGTATGAGCTAAGTCCTCTCCTACTCCAATGCTTTTTAAAACATAAGAAGGCTCAAGACTGGCGGAAGTGCATGCAGATCCGCTAGAAACCGCGAGCTCTTTCATTCCCATGATCAGTGATTCGCCCTCTACATAGGCAAAGCTAACATTGAGATTATTTGAAAGGCGTTCGGTTGGGTGACCGTTGAGGTAGATATCCTCTAAATTTTTCTGTAGCCCGGTCCATAGTTTTTCGCGCAGCTGAGTAATACGCAGTGTCTCGATTGGCATCACGCGAGCAGCGATTTCGCAGGCTTTACCAAATCCCACGATTCCAGGAACATTAAGAGTACCTGAACGCATACCACGTTCGTGACCACCACCATGAATCATTGGAGTTAAGCGAACTCGGGGACCTTTGCGACGAACATAAAGCGCGCCCACGCCTTTAGGGCCATACATTTTATGCGCCGACATCGAAAGTAGATCGATGCCCATTTTCTCTACATCAATGGCCACTTTTCCCAAGCCCTGAACGGCATCCGTATGAAATAAAATACCCTTATCTTTACAAATTTTTCCAAGAGCTGCGATTGGATTGATTGTACCGATCTCATTATTTGCCAGCATCACGGATACCAAAATAGTCTGGGGGCGAATAGCGGCCAGCAAATCTTCTGTGCTCACTCTTCCGTATTGATCCACGGGAAGATAGGTAATTTCGAAACCTTTTTGTTCTAAATAATGACAAGTATCTAAAATCGCTTTGTGCTCAATTGGCGTAGTTATGATGTGATTGCCCTTTTCGCGGTACATCTCAGCAGCGCCGATCAACGCCAAGTTATCGCTCTCCGTTGCACCACTAGTAAAAATAATTTCTTTTTCATGCGCGCCGATGAGTTGGGCTATTTTTGCACGAGCTTCTTCTACTGCGGCCTCAGCCGTCCAGCCAAATTCATGGTTTCTGCTTGATGCATTTCCAAAAACCTCTGTAAAATACGGCGACATCGTCTTAAAGACTTCTGGGTCGACTGGAGTCGTTGCATGGTGATCTAAATAGATTGGAAATTTCATAAATTTAATACCCCTAGGGTTCTAATCCTTCATGAAGAGATAAATTATTGGGATGATCCTGGTCGGCCAGCTCCGCCAAACTGATTCCAGATAAAAATCCATTAATTTTATGGTTGAGCTTTCCCATAACTAACTTGATTTCGCACTGACCTTTGTATTCGCAGGCGTGATGTTCGACTGAAACACTCGAAGCGCAAGGAACTACCGGCTGCTGTCCTTCCATCAAATTTAAAAAATCTGCGAGACTCACCTGGTCTAAGGTTTTATGTAGCGTGTATCCGCCTTTGGCACCTTGGGCAGATTGAATCAATCCTGTATCCTTTAATCGTTGTAGGGTCTTAGCGGTGATTTCAAACGGAAGACCATAGGAATCTGCGATTTCGCGAGCGCTGGTCACCTCTTGAGGGAGCATGCCCCTTTTTCGGCTCATGTGACGAAGTGCCATCAAGCCATACTCCGTCGTGCGATTGAGTTTAATCATATATACCTTTCATCTACGATAACAGGTGTCCGATATCAACAATTATTTACGACACCCAGACTCGTATAACGCGTAGTATATAATGATAATGGGTTTATATACGATGTCAAGTGTCGTATATTTTAGTACAATATTATTAAGTAATTACAAATACTTATCAGGCAGCGTCTGCTTTTCTTGATTGTAGCTGAGAAGCCAAAGTAACCCGGTTTCTACCACTTGATTTAGAGCGATATAGTGCTTGATCAGCGATCTCTAAAAGCCTTTCAGCATTATCCGCGTCCGATGGAAAACTGGCCACGCCTATACTTACCGTCACTTTTCCGAGAGGCTGAGTTTTAGCTAGCGGAAAAACAGTTTTCTCAACCGTACTTCGAATGCGTTCGGCAAGAATGAGTGCGCCCTCAGCCGGAGTTTCAGGGCAAATAACTATAAACTCCTCTCCCCCATACCTTGCTGCAAAATCCTGCCCTCGACACGAAGCTCGCATGATATCTGCAAAATCTCGAAGGAGCTGATCCCCTGCCGGATGCCCGTTTGCATCGTTATAATGTTTAAAGTGGTCAAGATCACAAAAAACGACTGAATAGGTTTTTTTGTACCTGGCAGAACGCGTGTGTTCCTCATCCATCTTGTTTTTAAAATGCCGGTAATTATAAAGACCGGTCATTGCATCGGTCGTCGAAAGTGCCTCGAGGCGCACGTTAGCCGTTTGGAGTTCGTGCAAAAGCTCTCTGACTTTCTGTTCAGCGGTTCTCCTAAACGTAACATCTCTAGCGATGACCTGAAGTACCGAGCTACCGTCTTGCAATTTTAATGAACAAGCTAAAATCTCAAATATCAACTGACGATCGCCTTCAATATTCCATGTCGAATCAAACTGGCGTGGGTAATACCTACGGAGTGCAATGCGAAGAGCTTTGCTAAAATGATGTCGCTGCCCCTCTTCAACCCAGTCCGTAATGGGCTGACCTATAACCTTTTCGTGTGGCATTCCAAGCATGCGCTCAGCATTGGGATTGGCCTCGAGTACACACTGAGTTTCAGGGTCGATCAAAAATACACTGTCCAGTAACCGATCAAAAAGATCCGCATATTTTGCGAAATGTGAGGGCGTAGATTTAGGCTCACCGGGTTTAGACATTCTGAAGGCTTATCGGTATTTAAAACTAGGTTCTTAATCGAGTGAATTTAACGAAAATATCTATAAAGGGTTGTAACCGACTTGCTCTCCCAATCGAATATAGGTTTCTCGACCCGCGGCGGTCTGGCTGAGAAGATCGTCGTCAGGATTCCACCGCCCTTTTTCACCCATGAGAATAACCGTTGACGCACCGAATAAAAAATAGCCCTTTTCTGCCCCTCGACGAAACGGCTGATCCATTGCATGAGTCTGAACTATTTTTCCAACGAGCAACGCGCCGACTTCGATGTATGCCAATTTGCCGAAATTCTCGGTTTCTAAAATACTGACCTGGCGTTCATTAGTGGAAAAAATATCATTTCGCCAACGGATCGCAACCGGATTTACCGAGTGTAACTTTCCGGGAACTCTAAAGTGATTAGTGATGCGTCCCCAGTCTGGAAAATGAAACCGATGATAATCGACCGGACACAATCTCCCAATCAGCATGGGACCATTTGAAAACTGGCTAGCAAAATCCTCTCGGCCCAATAATTGCTCAGGTGAAAGAAACACACCCTTAACTGGAACAACCTGTTCGGGTCTCACTGAATCAAATGCTAGGTATCTCCCTTCAACAAACGCAGGTAATTTGCGACGATCAACAGTAAACTCTCGGGCTCCTTTTCTAAATCGCCGAATGAAAAAATCATTAAAAGAGGTGTATGGACTGTACTCAAATTCTTCTATTGGAATCGAATATTCATTAATAAATTCTAAAATCTTTTTTTTGCTGAACGAGCTGGACTGATACCATCCATACAAAGTACTGGGAATTTTGCGCGACAGGACCGTGGTGGCCAGGAGCTTTCCAAACGGGGTTCCATAGCGCCAATTTACGCCTG
>CAYJBA010000219.1:0-5197 GCA_964367865.1 uncultured Bacteriovoracaceae bacterium
TGGACCCATCGCCGCTGTTCCCATCGGATTGGCAATGAGGATGGGTAAAAAATGATTAAAATAAATTTAGCTAAAGGCAAGGGTGCAGTAGGACGCGACGGAGGGGGGGGCGGAAGCTTCAATTTTAGCTTTTCGAATATTTCATCTCAATTTGCCGTTATAAAGGAATATGAACTTCAAAAACCGCTTGGCCTTTTAGCCGTACTCATTATCCTGGGGACAGCAAATAGCTATTATACGGACAACATGATGGTTGAGGCTCAAAACTTATTGAACTCAGTTCAAAATAGCCAACTCCCATTAAAAGAAGAGTTAGGAAAAAGTAGAGCGATTGAGGAAAAGAAAAGGGCGCTAGATGCGGATGAAAAATTAATTGACACTAAAATTCAAGTGATCAATGAGCTTAATTCGGATCGAGGTTCGAGTCTGAGGTTAATTTTAGATTTGATGAACAGTTTGCCAAAAGAAATTTGGTTAACTGAATTTAAATTAGAAAAAAATTCAGTTTCGATTAAAGGTAACTCAATGGGTTCTAATCCAATTTCGGATTTAATGAGATCCATGGCGCTTATGGATAAGCTAATAGATTTGGCCCCCAAACCCAGCGAAGTAAAAAAAGATGAAGCTGGTATGGATGTTGATACTTTCGAACTGGTGGCGAAACTCAGATGAATAAGGAAATGATTAAAGAAATTCTGGGTAAAATTCCGTGGACGCCGCTATTTTTGGCGTACGTGGGGTTACTGGGCTGGAATTTATATCAGTCGATGAATGATTTGGCTTCTCCCTATCAAATGAAATTGGCTGAAATCCAGGCTGCTCGCAACGAGGTGGAGTCACTTCAAAGGCGTGTGCAAGAGGTTCGCAAATTTATCAAAGAAGTGGAGGTGCGCCAAACGCTCATTCAGAAAAAAATGCAGGAATTAGAAAAAGTAAAAAACGTTATACCTGAAAAAATTGATATTTCTGAAGTCAATGTTTTGATCACCACTGAGGCTGCAAAGTCTCGCGTCCAAATTAGCAAGCGGGAGTTTGGGGTATTGACACCGTCTGAATCCGGTCTTTATGCGGAAATGCCAATTTCCTTAACAACAAGCGGAGTTTTTCAGCAGTATGTGGGATTTTTTCAACGTCTTGCGAGCGCCCAACGAATTATTCGAGTAGAAGGTGTGACATTTACTCCATTAACCTCACAAAACGCGCGCTTTGTTACACTTGAGGGCAAAATTACTCTAAAAATATACAAATATCAGGGCTCTCAAGCTGATCGTATTGCCATTCCTCCCGAGCCGTCATTTCTTGAAAAAAATCGTGACAATAATAAGCCGCAGGGTGGTGTCTGATGCACTTGCTTCTATGGACACTATTATTCGGTATGAGAAGTTCAGCAGGAGTTGAAAATATTCGAAGCATATTGGGCGATAATGCTTCGACCTCAAGTGCAATTTTGGATTTGAGTTATAAAGGCAGAGATCCGTTTAAAAGGCCAGAAATTTCTGTTGACCAGTTAGCCCGAAAAAAAACGGATTTAGAGAATTATCAATTGGAACAGTTAAAATTTGTCGCGGTTACCAGTGGTCCAGATCGTATTACGGGGTTAATGTTGGCTCCTGATGGTAAGTCCCACTTTATTAGAGAGCGCATGAAAATTGGTCCAAATGAGGGAGTGGTAAAAAAAATTGGGGCTGAGGGGTTAATTGTTCAAGAAAAATTTACAAATGTATTGGGTGAGCTCGAGACCTTGGAGACCATTATCCCGCTCCAGGCTGAAAAGATCGCAGAAAATCAAAAGGAACAGGCATTGATGTCAAATATACTTTCAGAGTCTTCAGCTAAGTCTGAGCCGCAATCCAAGCAGCCGCCACAGCCGACTAGCTCAGCACCTAGTTTTGGAGGCGGTGGAGATTTGCTAAAAAACATTTCGCAAGCGATGTCACCGTCACAAGAGAAGCAAACGGCACCTGAGCCGCCGGTTAATAAACCCTCCCTTCCTTTGAATGCTGCACCGATTGACGCAGTTTCAAAACCGGGAAAGTCTAACTAGGAGAATGGGATGAACCAAAAAACACTTTTGTTTTTATACTTAATAACTATACTTCCCTTTTTCTTGGCATCCTTTTCAGCGCGGGCTGCGATGGTAACTGGAATAGATTTTCATGGTACATCGGATCCGGCACAGGTAGACATTAATACGGATCAACCGATCGTGTTTGAAAAAACTGAAAACTTGGAAAACCGTCAAATTGTCTTGGATTTAAAAGGGGCCACGCTTCCCAGGCATATCGCTAGAAAGATTGACACTTCTTCATTTAATTCTAACGTTAGTTTAATCAGTCCCTATCAACTTGAAGGACAGGAGGGGGTTCGTGTTGTAATCCAAATGCGTAAATCAGGTGGCGGCGAAGTAAGTCAGGATGGAAATAATTTGAGTATTCGGATACCGATGGGGGCTGCTCCCGATTTGGCAGACAAAGAAGTTACCAGCAGTACTGTTGACACTCCTGTCGCGATCGAGACGGCACAGGCGGGCGCTAAAACTAAAGCCGCAGCCTCCTCACTTGCCGCAAATTCAGGGGTAGAATTCGTTGATAAAAAAAGCACAAAATTGAAAAAATTTGAGGACAGTCAGATCACGCGACGATATTTCGGAAAGCCCATAACGATCAACGTGAGAAATGTGGAAGCGCAAGAGGTCTTTCGGCTGATTGCGGATGCGAGTGGATTTAATGTCATCATTACCGAAGAAATTAAAGAAAGAGTAACTCTCTCTCTTACTGACGTACCCTGGGACCAGGTGTTGGATTTAGTATTACATCAGCTCAGACTTGGGGCCGAGCGTAATAATAACGTATTACGAATCGCTCCGCTTGAAGCAATACGCAGGGAGAAGGCCGAGGAGTTTTCTACTGCGCAGGCTTCGATCGCGGCATCCCCAAGAGTGACCAAAATATTTCCGATTTCAAATGCGACAGTTAAGGACATGAAGGAATCTGTAGAAGCCCTATTAAATTCAGGTTCCACGTCTTCCGTGCTCGTAAAACCGCTTGTTTACTCGGACTCCAGAACCAATAGTCTGGTCATTCAAGATTATGTTAGCAATATTGAGAAAGCAAAAAAGCTAATTGAGTTTTTAGATATTCAGACACCTCAAGTCCTGATTGAAGCGAAAGTGATTGAAGCGAGCGAAACTTTCTCTAAATCGATAAATGGGGGTGTTTCTGTTGCTTTTGATCGATTTGCGGTTTCTAGCAATGGAACTCCCCTTCCGTTCCAGGATTTGGTCAGCGGGGGTCTTGCCGGTTCTAGCTTTCCGATTTTGGGCGATGCTGCAAATAAAGCAACTTTAGGGGGATCACTTCCTAATGTTTCTTTTATTCCGGGACTCAGGAGACTTAATGCTCTGTTTCAGTGGGGCGAGAGCGAAAGCTTAATTAAGGTAGTATCGTCGCCCAGAAGTGTTGTTCTCAATGGCCAAACCTCAAGCATACTTCAAGAAACTGGTTTTATTAGAACAACCGTAGTTATCAGTCCGCTGACGGGTCTTCCCCAAAGTGTTTTGACTGCAGATAAAGTAACTCTTAGGCTGGATGTGACACCCACGGCTAATAGCGACGGCAACGTGCTACTAAAATTGAAAATCGAACGAGGCGTGGTTCAAGAGCCACAACCCGGTCAGTTTGCTCCCGCTGATCGATTGATGGAGACATTAGTATTAGTTGAAAGTGGATCCACTTTAGTCATCGGAGGCGTTTATAACGCTGAAGAGTCTACCGCAACATCCGGTGTGCCTTTTTTAAGCAAGATCCCGATTTTAGGTGCTTTGTTTGGGCTGCAATCTGAAGGCTCTAGAAAAACAGAGCTCTTCTTTTTTATTACCCCTCGAATCGTAAACGCTAAAGAAGCTGGAATCACAGGATGAATCCCGCAAAACGAACTTACGAGCCCGTTCTTTACGAGTACTTAAAAAAGTATCAGGAAAATCCTTCTTCGCGCGTTTTTGCACCGCTTGCGGAGGCTTATCGAAAAGCAGGTTTAATCGACGAAGCGATCGATATTGCGCGCGAAGGATTAAGGGTTCATCCGAGATTTGTAAGCGGCATTGTTGCTCTGGCGCGGGCATTATTTGATAAAAAGAAATACGCCGAAGTTACTCAGGAGCTCAGCTGGGTCGTTCGTGACGTCCCGGATAATCTAGTCGCTCAAAAGCTCATGGGAGAGTCTTGCCTCATGTTGGGGCGTACGGCCGAGGCTCTTTCTTCGTATAAAATGCTTCTTTATTTTGCGCCCCAGGACCCAGAAGCGGCCCAAATGGTCGAAGAGCTCGAGTCGAGCGCCTATGAAAATGGAGTTATGGTTCTTAGAACAGATCTTTCAAAGAGCGATTTTTCAGAGCACTCTGCTGGCGAGGCTATTGACCAAGATCCTAAGCAAGCCAAGGCTCGGTGGATTGGCCATATTCAGACCCTGCTTGAGTGCCTTCAGAGGGTCGAACGCTACCGAAGCAAAACCATTCATTAATAGTTGACAAGACTGCATTGGCTCAGCTAAACCCTAGGCTTGCTCTAGGAATTATTCATACTTAAAGAGGCACGCATGTACGCAACGAACCAATTTAGAAAAGGTCTGAAAGTCGAGCTCGACGGGACTCCCTTTGAAATTGTCGACTTTCAGCATGTCAGTCCGGGAAAAGGTCGTGCTTTTACCCGCACTAAATTGAGAAACATGATCAATCAAAACGTGATTGAGCGAACCATTACCTCTGGCGATAAACTGGACCGCGCTAATACTGAAGAAAAAGAAATGCAGTATCTTTATCGTGATGCCGAAGGCCATCATTTTATGAATCAGGCAAATTACGATCAGGTTGCATTAAGCGAAGAAACACTTGGAATGACGAAGGATTTTCTTCAGGAAAACTTAGTGATTAAAGTGATGTATTTTAACGAAAGGCCAATCGGAGTTGAGCTTCCGACTTTTGTCAATCTCAAGGTGGTTGAAACCGACCCTGCATTTAAAGGAGATACCGTGAGCGGCGGTACAAAACCTGCGAAACTTGAAACTGGAGCTGTGGTTCAAGTTCCATTTCATATTAAAGAAGGTGACGTTCTTAAGGTAGATACTCGGGATTACACTTACGTAGAAAAGGCGAATAAATAACGTGGCGACCAAAAAGAAAAACTCGGCTTTAGACAGCACG
>CAYJBA010000220.1:0-5192 GCA_964367865.1 uncultured Bacteriovoracaceae bacterium
CGCCCGTCGCGACACTTCCGCTCCCTGGGGGTAAATGTTTGAGAGATGCGCCCGGGGGCTCCCACCCTTTTTTTACCTGAATGGCGTCGGTGGGACAGGCCCGTACGCATTCGGAACAAAACTTATTTTCAGTGTAACTAATACATCGGCCGCTTTCTAAAAAAGCGGTGCCAATCTTAAATTTATATTTATCGGCAATATCATATTTTGTAATAGCATCCGTTGGGCAGGCTTGGGAGCAAGCGCTGCAGCCTTCTTGGCAAAACCCTTCGGTTGGGACCAAAACGGGAGACCAGAGCGCACGCAAACCGTGTTGTAAACCCGCAGGCTTTAAAACACCCGTCGGGCAGGCCTTCATACATTCTGCACATCGGATGCAACTGGATAAGAAATCGTGCTCTTCGCGGCTCATCGGCGGGCGAAGCAGGCGCTTATTGGATTTAGTTTCTCCCGCATGGAGATTGAGGGCCGGGGCAGCGAGTACTGTAAAGGCAGCTGTAGCCAGGAGTTGTCTGCGCTCGAGCGAAACGGGGTGCTGTGATCGGCTTACCGCCGGAAAGGGCGATTTAAGTGTGAAAAAATTGGCATCGACCGGACACTCTTCCGAACAGGCAAAGCATTTAATGCATTCGGATTCGTTATAAATCTCAGCGTTTTCGTAATTTATGGCCCCGGTTGGACAATGACTTGAACAGATATTACAGTGCACGCATCCTTGTGTATCGCGTCTTAAAATAGCATTTCGTCCCAGAAGACCGAGATAAGCACCCAGCGGGCAAGTGGTTCGACACCAGATTCTTGAGAGTTTAGTCGTTCCGTACATGATCGCGCCAAAAACAGCCAACGTCGCCATGTCGATAAAATAACCATAAAATCCTGGAGGAGAGCCCACCGTCCAAATAAATTCGTGGTTTTTTCGGGCGAAGGGGTAAAGAACAACAGCGGCAACTCGGGTAATTAATACAAGAGGATCAAAACCCATCAAAGGGCTCACTCCGCCCAATGCCGCAAAAATTAAAATTGCTAAAAGCAGATAAAACTTGAGGCGGTACCACTTGGGAGAGGGGCCCTCAAATTTTGCATTTAATTTTCTGAGAAACCATCCGTAAAAGTCAAAAGTTGCGCCCAAGGGACAAACCCAACCGCAAAAAACTCTGCCCAGGAGCATGCTCACCAGCATTGTGACAAAGCCGAGCATTAAAATCTGAATGCCCATTCTCATCCCGCCGCAGACCACAGTCGTTACAAGGGGATCTATTCTCAAAAGAATCGATACTGGAATTTTTTTTGCGATCCAGGAATCCATCGGATGATGGGTTGCCCAAAGAAGTGCAACCCAAAGGAGAAACACAGACCATTGAACTAAGATGCGAATGTGTCGAGTAGGGAGTCCGATCATGAATTCCTATTTCAGCTGGGTTTTCATCTTCTGATAACCCGAAATGGATCTTTGTACGGCAGCAGTTGTGAGGTCGCAGCTTCCGGTTGCTTTTGCGATCGTTGAGATCTTGCTTTTGAGGGATTTCATTTGAGCGGGACCCATTCCAATATACTGATCTAAAAAGGAGGACGCTTTAGTTGGAAACGCGTGAGGACAGCTCATCTCAATGACGCGAACTGTTTTTACCTTTGAAGTTTTGGGATCTAATCCGACAGCCCAGGTATGAGTGCAGTCGGGAGGATAAATTCCGTGCTCGACGACAGCGACGCTGCTTGGACCGGCCCCACCTGCCACGTAATAAATATCTTGCTCGAATTTGCCTTGAGTATTTGTCTTTTTCTTTACTCCTTTTGTAGCCCCAAGAATCTTTCCGAGCGCCTTACCCAGCGGTTCGACTTGCACGGCGGAGGCTGTCTCGATCGAGCTCCAGAGTAGGATGCCCAAAACGAGTGAGGTCAGTGTTGATTTCTTCTTCATAGAATTTCTCCTGTTTGACTTGAGATGCAATAAAACGAGTAAAATAGCCAATATTGGCAAAAGTCCCCAAAGTTTATTTCTATCAAAGACGTAGGGGGTAAATGAGTCTAGACCCATTGCTCCCAGATCCACCTCCTCGTTTGCAAAAAGCGAAGGAGAGATTAAAAAAATTCCAGCCGTACAAATTAAGCTAGCGCAGGCACCCCATAGTTTTTGAAATACTCCGTTCCACTTTGGAATTTCTAAATGATCTATGGTAGCCACTGCGGGAGGGTGCATCAGACCTTCAAAGTGAGTCAGACTGCTTTCCCAACCAGAAACAAAAAGTGATGTAGAAAGAGCGTCTGCCATAGCAGCAGATGGATGGGCCACCAGTGCACTTTGAAGTGTACTAGTGGCGCGGCCTTTTAAGGGCGCCAGAATATGGTTTCCTTTTTCGTGTGTTCCAGAAACGCCCACAGCGATGGGGCTCCCGGCATGGTGCGCAAAGGGGATTCCTAGGTCATCTCCTGAGGGATCTTTTTTCCAGCTCCAACCCCAGGTCCAAGGTTCGCTGGGGCCCGCGAAACCTGAAAAAACGAGGCTCGATCCGCCCGCAGAAAGCGAGTAATTAGTAAATCCAAGTCTCTCTAAGATTCCGCGCGCCTGATCGAGTGCGTAGCCTTTTCCAATGGCTCCAAAGCCCACGCGTGTCTTGGGATGAAGCCTCCGCGCTTGACCCGGATCACGCCTCCACTCGAGTTTTTCGGTCATCGGCAGTTGGAGATTTGATTTGGCCGTGCAATCAAAAGCCCCAGTTGTGAGGACCCGCATTTTTTCAGATAGATCGAGAAGTGCGATTCCATCCGGAGTGAGATCGACCCACTGAAAGCACGGGGTGTGATTGAGTCGGTCGATTGGACTTTCAGAAAGAAATTCGCTGAGTTCACGTTCCAAGCGCGCAACGTTTTGAAGTGCCTCGGTTAAAGCTCGCTCGGCTAGTGCGACTAGGCGTTCCTCGCAGTTGACGCGAAAAGTAAACGTTGTCGCCATATGATTTTGCGAATATCGAACATGTGTAAGTTTCATTGTTCATTTATCCATTACTGACCTAAAAGTTGATCGAGCGCTTCTGTTTCGCTCCCCGTGGGCGGCTTTGAATCTGCGGGTGGAGGGGGAACGCTATCCGTTGGCCCAGCGTCAGGCGCAGTAGGAGGCGGCTCCATCGAAGGAAATTGCACATCCGAGGGAGGAGGCGGCGGAGGCGGGGCATCCGGGGTAGGAATTAAATCAGCGGGAGGACTTGGCTGAGCCTCGGGTTGAACAGGGGCTACGGGCTTCTCTACCCATCGCTCAAGTTGCTTGAGCTCTTTTTCTTCAGATTTTCCTAAACCTTCTTGCGAGTCGAGCTGATCCAGCTCATCCAGTTCGGACTTAGTTTCGCGTGAGTCCAGATCGAGATTTTTTTCACGCGATCCGCGATTCAAAAGAAACTCGGAGATGTCAGTTAACAAGATAACCTCTGCCCCTTGTTGCAGTAAAATTCGGCTGGTCAGCACAGTACCCATTGAGTATTTGGGCGAAGTCATAGTGATTTGGATATCTCCATCCACTAAATAATTGCCTGAGGTAATTTTGGTTTTGCGGTTCGGATCGTGGTGTTGATACGCACGAAAAATCATCCCGGCCTTTACACCATCTTCTTCGCCCCGATCAATAAATACAGTTTGTCCCTGTGAGACGTTTTGAGTAGTTAGATCTTTAGAGGTAAGAAGCACCCCCTCAACCGCGGTCTCAGCCGGGATAGGTACCGGCTCCTCGTACCGCGGTAAAAGCGGAATCAAAAGACTTCCGCGGCGGAGCGTGTCGCGTGCCCAAACGATAGTTCCAATAAATAAATCATCCCGAACTCCTGTCACTTTGACCTGACCGAGAACAGTGTGCGCAAATCCTACGCGGTCCGAATCCTTTAAAGACAAAATTGTTGCTGATTTAACAACCGAGTAACTATCGCCGATTTGGAGATTGCCCTCAGAAAATAAATAGACAGTCTCGCCCGGGGTAAAATTAGAACTGAGATCGCGGCCAGCTCTGATTTCGGCAATGGGGTTTAGCTTTTCGGTGGCTACAACCGCACTGTAATCAAATCCTTTGACTGTTTTAAAAGTGACCTTGGTGCTGCTATCGACTCCGTTTTTATCGGTCTCAGCCCCCAAAATAAAATTAAAGCGCTCCCACTCCTGGGGGGGCATTTTTTTCCATTCTTTGGCGTGTATTTTTTTCTTTCCTGGATAAATTGAAAAATGATCAATCCCGTCAGTGGTGGTTTCATTTTTTGCGCCTAGATTTGAAATCGAATCTTCAGAGGTCTGATCGTTCTCTGCTAGCTCAACTGAAGGCAAGCTGACTCCTGAACCCCCTGAAAAAGAAATGATGTTTCCTGGCTTGATCCAGTGAGGATTAGTAATCGATTTATTATTGAGCGCCCATATTTTAGGCCAATATTTTGCATCGCCAAAAAGTCGATTGGAAACATCGTATAACGTGTCACCTTTAACTATGGAGTAGTTTTCGGAAATCTTCGGACCGGCGATGGATTCCCACTGATCGTCAGGAATCGGTTTCAGAAATTTACTGATCTCTAAAGTATCTTGCTCGGGAGAGCGAATTGCTGCCCAAGAAAAAAAACTAAACCCAAGGGATAGAATCGAACTCAGAGCAATGAGAGCTCGTTTTCGATGAGTGAGTTGAATCATGGATTAGGATTCTCTCCGGCTGACTCTGGCGCCTTGGGCTCCGCAGCTTTAAGTTCGTCGGCCTTAAGCGGAGCAGTAGGAGGTGGATCGAGCAAGGTCATCTTTTTTTCCGGAAGACCTTGAGATTTTTCAGGAGCGTTTGACTCCTGGGGCGTTGATTCAATTGCGTTTGAGATTTCAGACTCTTTAGATTGGGGAGCAGCTGCCGCAGGTGACTGAGGAAAAAGCGAACTTAAAAGTTGGCGATGTTTTGTAGCCTCACTCATTAGATTTGCGTGTTCCTCTGCTCGGGCAATCTGTCTGAGGGTTTCACTGATGTGGGTACTGCGATCGTACGAGGTCAAAACTTTTTGAAATTCCTGAATCGCGAGTTTATACTCCTTTTGTTTGAAATAGGATTCGCCCGAATAAAACTGAGCAGCGCCAGCGAGCGGATGATCTGGAAATTTTTCTAAAAAAGCCGAAAAGGATAATATTGAGTTCGGATACTTACCCGCCTGAAATTGAACCATGGCATTTCTGTAGCTCTGGATGGGCTC
>CAYJBA010000221.1:0-5182 GCA_964367865.1 uncultured Bacteriovoracaceae bacterium
GCTTCAGGATCAGGGTAACTTACGGTTACATAAATATTTCCTGGACGATAGACAGGTGTATTGCCCACTGTGGGTTGAGTGCTTCCGGGAATCGGTGGAATCGGGCCGCCATTAAGATTCATTTCTAGCCTAATCTGTTCAATTTTAAGAGAGCCAAATGTTGCCCAAGGTTGTAAGGGTGTTGGCATGGCAGGTACTTGAATTCCTCGAAACATAATATCGGCTGCGCCACCGCCCCAAGATCCATAAATGATGAGGTCATTATTTTGTAAAAAATTTCCTATCAAGGCCAATCCTTGAATGGGTTGAGCAGCACCAGGACAAGCGGGAGGACCAAATGGAGGCACTCCGTAGCATGGGGCGTTATTAAGGGCAACATAGCATGAGTCATAATAATTATTAGCTGTTGGTACGCCAGGGGGAGCCCCGACTCTTGCCTCCAGAGTCGTCCTGATTTGGGACAAAAGCATTAAAAAATCCGTTTGAGCGCGAAGCCTAATAAACGATTTAGTATTCGAGCTCTGAACTTTCGCTATGTATAGCATTCCTAAAACTGTGATGGCCGAACCCACCAGCAAAAGAGGCAACATCGCTCCCTTTTGATTGAACAATGCTGGAAATTTGCGAGCAAGTAGATTTTTTCGGTTCAAAACTTTCGACTTAAACAAGTGACCCCCAACCCCTAGCGATAATAACTCTACTTTTCAGATTACCGTATTTTTCAGAATTCAGTATTAGTATTAATGATACAATTATACCTGGTTATCTCGTCGAAAATGTTAAGTTTACCGTTTTTTCAGTTTAAAAGATGTGTATCAATGGACACACGAAAAAGGGGTGCAATTGCAAGTATTTTGGACCCGCCTCGTCGAGCGCTCAAATTCTCAAATTAAACTTTGGACAAGTTCAATTAGAAAATGGTCCGGGCTCAAGACTGATTTTATCATTTCAAATTTTATATTTCTGGTTTCTATTCAGCTATTTTCCAGGAATCTCGACATTCCAAAGGCGACTTATTTTGATGAATCCGTCTACGTTTCTGCGGCATTTAGGTTTTTAAAACATGAAGTCAATGAAAATTGGTCGCACCCCCCCCTGGGAAAAATGATTTTAGCTTTTGGGATTTATATTTTTGGCAATAACCCTGTCGGATGGCGAGCGATGAGTGTTTTGTTTGGGTCCGCCATTGTTGTATTAATCTATTTGTGGGCGAAAGTTTTATTTAAGGACACAACCCGGGCGATTGAGTGCGCGGTTTTAACACTCCTAAATCAGATATTATTTATTCAGTCTCGGGTCGGCGTCATCGACATTTTTATGACAGGATTTTTAATTTCAGGTTTGACGCTTCTGACTCTTGCCAAGCGGCGGTTTGATTCTGATCAGAACATTTACAATCGCTTTTTTTACGGATCACTCATCGCATTTAGCTTAAGTGCCGCATGTAAATGGTATGCTTGGATTCCTGCTTTTTTCTGTGTTATTTATTACTTATTCAAAACGAATTTTCCAAAAAGAAAAAAATTCGGGATAAATTTTTTACTTGTATTGGCTTGTCTAATTTTACCCTATGCCATTTCATTTATTCCTACCATTGGAATGAGGCACCCGACTTATGCGCCAGCGTTGAGCTCACCGGTTCCATTGAATATTTCGGCTCCCAGAAACGACCCCATTTATCGCAGGCATTACGGGATTAGCGATTTTTTTACGCTTCACTATCAAATGCTATTGGCGCAGCTTGAATTTTCAAATTCTCCCGCTGTCTTTAATACTTCGGTTTTTAGCTGGCCCTTAATGTTGTATCCAATGTGGATTGCAGCGGAAAAGCGGCCCTATCCAAATGGTGATCAATATACGCGGGCCATTGTTTGGATTGGAAATCCATTAATTATGTGGGTGGGATTTTTAGCGATAGGCTGCTGTTTGTTGCTATTTTGGAAAAAACGAGATCCTGTTGCAGGCTTGATCGCCGGAATTTACATTTTGCTTTGGTTAAGCTGGTTATTGATTCCCAGAAAAGTGACACTAAGTTACTACTATTTGCCGGCTGCACTCATTCTTTCGCTTGCGATTCCCTATACGTTTAAAGTATTAAAATTTTCTTTTCTTACACGAATCAATTTTATATTGGCCGCCACACTTGTGATGTTGTATTTTTACCCATGGCTCGTGGGCGATCCCCTTACGCCCCAGCAATTTCAAGAGCGCCTGTGGTTCTCCTCTTGGAAAAATGCTCCCCCACAAATCGCAGCGCTTCTTCCTTTCTAGTGGCTCGACCCTCTATCTCCGCAGCTGAGCCATCGCCTTTGAAATAAAACTCCTGTGCGAATTTATTTTCGTGTACACCGCCCCATGTGCGCAATCATCCGCAGTGTCGTCTGGAGCACCGCGACTGGTTACACCCCAGAGCTGAAGTTGGCCTGTTTTTGTGATTACAAACGCGGGCCCGCCTGAGTCCCCGTGGCAGGCGCCCTTGCCACGGGTTTGATCCAGAGTAACTTCGCTTCGACTAAAGGCTGAATCCCGTACATTGACGTTCACTTTTCTCAATACACCCGCGCCAACATGGGTAAAAGCATTGCTGATTCCAAATCCTGCTAATTTTACAACTTGGCCGTTATTCAATTTAGTTTTTGTGGGCATTATTGCCGCAGAAGTATACCCCCTGGGAAGCGTTCCTTTGATCTGAAGTACTGCAATATCTGAATTATCTTTACTCCCAAATGGATCGTAGTTTGGGTTAATGATCGCACCGAGAACTTCCGCAGAAACACCGCTTTTTGCAAGGTCGCGTGTAAATACGACACTCATTTCAGTCGCGTTTGAAACACAATGTGCAGCAGTGACGACAATGTCTTTTGCAATGAGTGATCCGGTACAAAGCGAGTTTCCTGATGTGACTGCAACTGTTGATTTGAGCACTGGATCGGTTTCAGGCACGAGGTCACCTCCAATAATCCAATCATTAGGTCCTTTGACTATTGTTCCACCTATAATTGATCGATCTTCGGCTAATCCAAAAGCCAAAGCCGAACGAGTGCAAAGCACTGCGAGCAGCGCTAACATAAATCCATTGTTTTTCATGATTTCCCCTTCAGAGAGGCCTTGTTCCGATGGCCACTCCAGACGGCGGGCATTAGAGCAATGAGCGTGCCTGGTCGGGGTCGTCGCGAATCAGCTTAAAATCAAAGGAGAATCCCGAAGCGAGGGCTGGAGTCAAAGTGGAGAGTGGCCATATTGCACCCAGAATAAATTATGGGGTTTGCATTACCAGGTGGGTAACTTATCTATCCAAATATACTGTTGTTGTTCGCGCAAGTAATTATTGGAGCCCTTATAGCCTTCAGCGTATTTTACAAAAAGATCAGGATCAGTTGAGAAGTCTGAAACCATGTGCGTGACTTCGGAGCCACTGCGCGAATCTTTGAGGACAACTTCGTCATAGGATTTCATATCGCCGCGAAGCCCCTGGTTAAGTTTATTGAGACTCGATTTAAAGTACGCGATGTCCATAGTAGAATCCGCGACTTCGACCGCTGTGCCCATTGCTAGGGGGAGCGTTCCTTCAAATTGATCTTTATTGAATTGAAATGATTTTTCAAGTCTGCCGCCGTATTCGACTTTTGAGATGTAATTTGAGCCGCAGTTTCGTCGAAGCATTTTCTTGGTTTTTTTCCAACCTTTTGCAGTTTCAGTTAGCTGCGGAATTTTTAATTCGATTTCGCGATGAACAACAGTTGCAGAAACCACCAGTTTTGCACGAATTCCGAGGTCTTTAAGCTCAATCCGATAGCGGGTGCGGTATTGAGTGTTGCGGTGGTGAATTCGTCCTTTTACGCAGGGCCCAAGTTCGGAATTTTCAGAAGACTCAGGGAATGGACGGCCGTACCCACGCCCCAAAGATGAATCCGTCGAGGGCAGATTATTTTTTGATGGGGGAACAATCACTCGGCGAGATCCCGGGTCTAAATTCGAAATCTGAGTGGTCACGACGGGGGGTTGATTGATCGTTTTAGAGGAGTCAGGTTGAGCTGCTGGCGAAAATTGATAAGCCGAACCCAGGACATCTCCGCAACCGGCTAAATGTACAGCAAGGATGGAAGAAAAGATTGAAAAAATAATTCCAAGGGTCTTGTTTGATCGTCCACGCAACATAAGTTAGCCTCAGTTTTCAGGACCTATTTTTAGGTGCCTACTCAACGGCTGTGGAACTTACAATAACATAGTAAATTGGTCAAGATATCTATAAATATAATCTAGATTTATAGTAACTACTTGAAATTTAAAGTTATTTTATAAAAACCAAAAACACACCCCTGCGATTAATGTGGGAAAAAGAGCATGGGTAAAAAGAAAAAATGGGCTAATTCCATCTTTGCCGAAACTCGAGTTAAGGATTCCAAAGCCTGCGGGATTGGGGGCATTTGCAATGACCGTAAGGCCTCCACCCACAACGCTTCCGGAGACTAAAGCAAAACGGGAAGCTTCAGAGAGGTCTTTTACCTGAGACCCTAGATAAGTCAGCGCGGCGTTATCTACAAAAGCAGTTAGGAAACTGGATCCTAGAAATAAAGTTCCAGAGGTCACGTTTGAAATAAGCGGCTCAAGCCACTCTCTTTGGGGAGTACCTAATACCACGAGCCCACCTAAAAAAAAGGCGACGAGAAGTCCTTGCCTAAGCTCGATGAAGTCCTGATACTCGCTAGTCACACTCACTAAGCCAAGAAAAAATAAAAAGATTCCTATAAAAACTACTGGATGATGGGCACTGACAATGACTGCAGCCAAAAAGCAGAGATGCAGAAACTGCAGCCAGGTTGGAATTTTTTCCCGAAATGAATCAAAACGATCTCTTTTAATCCTTTGAATTTCATTTCTAAATCGAAAAGTCACAATACTCGTAGAAAGGATAGAGGCTAGCATCCCTTTCCATCCAAAATGAACGAGCATAAAAGAGAGATCCCAGTTCCAGGCGCGCGCGACCATTAATATGGGTGGGGCCGCATAGGGGGTCAAAGTTCCGCAAATTGATATATTTACAAAAAGTAAACCTAAGGTCGCGTATTTAAATCGGTCAGAAACGCCGTGCCTATAAAAGTGCTCAAGCAATATCAGGGCGGTCACTGTCATTGCAGCGGGTTCAGTGATTAAACTGCCCAGCGCTGGCCCCAGGGTCAGA
>CAYJBA010000222.1:0-5126 GCA_964367865.1 uncultured Bacteriovoracaceae bacterium
TAAATTATTAAATAAGACTCAGAATCCATTTTAGCAGCAATAGTCTCAAAAATCATTGAACTCAAGAGAAAACTCGATCTTCTGGAGTTCAATATGGATCTTCTCCAAGACCAGTACTCAAATGAAAAGGATCACAATTCTCGCCTATCTGAACGCTTAGAGAGGGCTGCGCAGGTTCTTCGAGTAGCGGGCGGCTTGCTCGATGCTCAAAGTCAGGGTTTTGTCAGTGACGCATTAGCGGAGACTTTAGGTGAAAAAATGAGCGAACCTTCTAAATCGGCTGCAGCCGGAAAATCAAATCGGCGAGCATCCTAAATAAAGCGGAACGTGTGAGATGGCTAATGTTTCGAGAATTCCTGAAATTCAATTTCCCTTTAACGTGCTGGTGGTCGAACAAGATCCGAAGCAAAGTGAACTCTATTCGGATCTCATTCGAGAAGTTTCTGACTGTAAAGTCGATGTAATTAGTAGGATCGAGCGGTCTTTTGATTGGATTTCTCAATCTAATTATCACCTGGTAGTTATTGCCACGACACCGGGCCCGTTGAGCGGTCTGGATCTCTTAGAACAAGTCAAGAGATCTAGTCCTTCGACTAGTGTCATCTTAATTTCTGAACAAGGATCGGTTGAGCAAGCTGTAGCTGCCATTCGAATGGGGGCAGAAGACTATCTTAAAAAGCCCTTTAATCTGGAGGCATTTAAGCTGGCCGTAAAGAGAGGTCTAGATTTTAAAGTGATCTTCGGCGAGGATTACGGCGCGTTTGGCTTTTTAAACCTTCTCAACACCTGTCAGATGATCTCAGCTTCTTTGGAAGAGAGAAAAATTTTGGAGATGATTCAAAGCTACCTGGCCCGTGAGTTAGGTTCAAATCATTTTGCATTTTATTCGTTCGAGGAAGGGCGTTTGATTCGCGAAGAAGAGTTAACTCGGGACTCGGCGGGAGACCAAGCCATGGTCGAAATTCTGGACATTGCACTTCAGGCCGCTAATCCATTTCCACAAATGATTGAGTCTAATGAATTTTATCGCTTCGTAAACAAAGGTCAACTCACGCCTGGACTATTTGTGTTTCGTTTTAAATGCGCGCGCGCCAATGATTATTTCTGCGTTTGTTTATCTCCAAAAATTCCTGCGCTTCTTGAAGCTTTCGAAAGCCGAATGAAAATGTTGAGGACTCAGATTGAGGTCACTGGAAAAAACATCGAGCAGTTTCAAGGAGTCCAGGCTTTGGCCTATGTCGACGATGCAACGGGTCTTTACAATACGCGCTATCTCAATCAAATTTTAGATCGAGAAATTATTCAAGCGCGAGCCACAAAAAAATCATTCGCTGTGCTTTTTATCGACGTAGATAAATTTAAAAATATCAACGATACGCACGGTCATTTAGTAGGCACAAAAATTCTAAATGAACTTGGAAATCAGTTAAAAACGCAAGTGAGAGAGAAAGATACACTTTTTCGATATGGGGGCGATGAATTTGTCGCTGTACTTACAGCATGTGATTTGCCAACCGCAAAAGCAGTTGCAGATAGAATTAGGAAATCTGTTGAGCACTCAACCTTTCTTAAGCAAGAAGGGCTCAATATCAAATTTACAACCTCTATTGGAGTAGCACTATTTCCAGATCACGCAAATTCTAAAAAAGCGATTATCGATGCTGCGGATCAGGCAATGTATGCGTCGAAACGATCGACACGAAACGCCGTAACCATAGCGAGTCCTAAGCCCGCGAAGGGAAGGGCGCATGCCTGAAGCTACGAGTAGCAAACAAAAATTTAAACTTGTAGTGAGTGATTTTCACTTGGGAAAAGGAAGAACATTTAGGGATGGGACACAAAACATTCTAGAGGATTTCGTTTATGATCGCGAATTTTCAGAATTTCTAAGTTTTTATCGATCTGGCGGTTATATGGACGCGGAGGTCGAACTCGTTCTCAATGGTGACATATTAAATTTGCTTCAGGCCGATAGCTGGGGTGTCCACACTCACCTGGTAACTGAGAAAAGTATGGTTCGTGCGGTACAGAAAATTGTGGCGGGTCACCCGGATTTTTTTCAGGCTCTCCGGAGGTTTTCGGCTGTTCCGGGACATACCGTGACCTATATCGTCGGAAACCACGATGTCGGTATGTTGTTCGCGGGCCCGCGTAAGATTTTTTCGGATGCGGTGGGCGTGACGGTAAATTTTTATGACGTCGAGTACATTACCGACGGAATTTGGATCGAGCACGGCCAGCAATACGAAAACTTCGCAAAAGTCGATATGAAAAAGCCGTTTCTCACTCGGGGACTCCCGGAGCCTGTTCTTAATTTGCCCTGGGGTTCACTTTTTGCAGCAATCTTGCTACCGAAAATTAAACAAGAAAGACCGCATGTAGATAAGGTGCGGCCCTTTTCTGCGTTTATTCGCTGGGTATTAATTCATGACTTTATCTGGGGAATGAAGACTCTTGCGCTCATCGCTAAATTTGTTTTCGACACGATTCTTTTTAGAAGCAGGTATCAGATTCATCAGGGAGTACAAGCGACGCTAGGACTACTTAAGGAAATTTCGCTTTACCCTAATTATGACAAAATCGCATTTCGAATTCTTGACGAGCGACTCGATGTTCACACTGTGATTTTTGGTCATACCCACATTTTGAGATACCGCCAATGGAGAGAAGGAAAAGAGTACTTTAACGAAGGCACCTGGAATCAAATGACCAATCTTGATTTGGATGATTACGGTCGACAGACCCGCCTGACCTACGCCTTTGTAGAATACCCTGTATTGGCCACACCCGACGCGCAAGTGCAGGCAGCTGTACACGGAGCCAAGCCAAAAGTGAGGCTTAAGCAGTGGAACGGAGTTTGGAAACCAGAGTCAGAGATTTTAATTTAGAAACGAAAGGAGGAGTCCATGATGAATTGGAACACGTTAGCAGCGATCGTATTAGTGGTAGGGATCCTTTCGGCAGCTCTTGTGAAGTCTACGGGTGCAGCTGAAAGATCAAAACAAAGCAAAATACGCGCGCTCAGAGAGAAAAAAGGTAGTTAATTGGAGCAGCGATTTTAAATCGCGTGCCCAAGACCAATATAGATGCCCATCCCATCTTTCGAAAAACCAATATCGGCGCTACCTAAGAAGTCATCCGTAAAGTAGCTCCCGAAAAAAGTGATTCCCCAGGCTGCCTGAAAAGGGCGAGTCAGCATGCGGGGAAATGTGTCGCCGATCTTTCCGGTATCCGCAAAAATACCCGTTCCCCCTTTCAGTGGCATTCCAAAAAGATGCCAACGAATAAATAGAGCTCTGAGTTCGGACCGTAATGTGGCCGAATGGTTGGAGAGAAATCGATTGTAGGGCAAGCCGCGGAGAGTGCCTGAACTGCCCAATTTTACATGGTCCGTGATTGGCGCACCTGGGGAGCATTCCGAATACCGAATTTGATTTGCGAGAAGCAACCAACGATTTTCTATGAGCGGAACCAAAAATCTAAAATCAAGTTCGCCTCTTTGAAAAGTTGAATCAGACCCCAAAAAAGCGGGAGCAAGCTCGAGGCTCGCGGAGGCGCGATAGCCGCGTGAGGGGATAAATTCTGAGTCCCGTCTATCGATAATTGCGCCTATTTCTAACCGCATCGAAAAATGATGAACCGCACGATCGCCGAATTCCTGAAAGTAGAGGGTGTTCGATCCATTGGAGTATAGGTTTTTGTAGGGAATCGTTACTCCTAAAACAAAATCTAAACCAAAATCGTGGTGTTTTCTAATGGAGTTCGAAAAAACAAGCCCTTCAATAGTGTAGTGATTAAACCCTCTGGAGTCTAAATCCCTCGAGTAGGAGGTGGAGTCACCTAATCCAAAATAGTTTTGGTAGGGATTTTTAAACGCGGCAAATTCTGATTCAAAACGAAGGTCAGTTCCCGCAAAACCCGTTTTTTCAAATGCAATGAGTGCATCTCTTGGTCCTTTGGAGGAGTAAGTAGTCTGAAGTGTAAGAAGTGTGTGAAAAGGGCTTTCGGGCGGAGCACCGTAGTCAAATCGTCGTGTAAAGGCCCCCAGAGTGATCCCTTGGTCCGTCGAAAACTTAGTTACAGGCATTACACCCCAGTGAACTCCTACTGGTCGATCACCGGACTCTGCCAATTCGTCTGCTTGGGCAGTAAGACTCAAAATAGCTATGAGTAGGACCGCAAAAAAACGACGCATTTTGAAACCATAATCCTTGGGTCCTTTAAAATCGAGTGTTATATGGGAATTAGCTTGGAGGCCGGGATGAGAGTTTTATTGGCGATATTTGTTGGTTTGTTTTGTTTAAATACCGCATTCACGGATGATTCCGTTGCAGGGCGCGAGGGTCAGTTCTTGCTTTTGGTCGAACCGAAATACAAACCAGGCTATTGTACGATTGGGACTGAACTTCGGCTCATTATTAATTTTGAGGGGGCACTTGAAGCTCGGTTGAGACAAAGAGTGATTGGGGGGTGCCATATCGTTATTGATCCCGATCTCAGATCCTATGTTCTGGAGCCCATAAATTATTCTTGTGGTTCAATATCTTACCGAGGAAGAAGAGTAGGCCCTGAGGGCGACGAAATTTTTACGATGATTGATCATAGAACGAGAGCCTGCGAGGATATTAAAAAAGCGAAACTGATTACCCACGAAATCCGCTCCAATGGCGGTGTTTCAAGGCTTTATAGCCAGGATTAATCTCCCGGTTTTCCGCGAATCTTATTGACCAGAAACGACTCCTCCTTTAGTGTAATTAAACATGGGAAGTCTTCCGAGGGTCGTGGTTGTAATTCCTGCCCGATATGGTTCAACAAGACTTCCTACAAAACCCCTCGCAGATATAAATGGCAAGCCGATGATCCAGTGGGTCTACGAACGCGCTAAGAAAACGCGTGGGATTGAACGCGTAATCGTGGCGACGGATCACGAAAAAATCGAATCAGCTGTTAAGAATTTTGGTGGAGAAGTAATGATGACTTCTTCTGAACTTAAATCTGGAACAGACCGCGTTGCTGCGGTTGCAGATCAAGTGTCCGGCGAAATATTTGTAAATGTTCAGGGGGATGAGCCTTTGATTGAGGGGCCGGTCATCGAAAAGGGTATTGCCCTGGTTCAGTCAGGTAAA
>CAYJBA010000223.1:0-5114 GCA_964367865.1 uncultured Bacteriovoracaceae bacterium
CGTCACCTAAGCCGTCTTTCCAACTATGCTTAAAATAAAAATTGCGCGCGGCGAGCACTGCAGTTAAATTTGCAAGTGATCCTCCGTGAGTCCCGATTCCATCAAAAGTCCGAGTGTCCCACCCTACTGCTTCGCCGATTTTTTGAATGAGAGCTTTTTCTGATGCAGCAGAAAAAGGTCCCATTTCATAAATTCCAGAGGGCTGATTGAGACAGGATCCAATGAGCTCAAACGCAGCCGCGATAGGAACAGGAGCGGGTACTTGATGTCCAATATAATGAGGTGAATGAAGGCCATTGACTCGCTGGAGGTAAACTCCCGTGAGCTCTCGGATACGACCAGCGAGCGGCGCTCTTTCAGTCTGGTCCAGGTAAAAGCGCGCAAGTTTAAGCATCGACTCGGGTGAGGTCCAGTCCATAGTTTCGAAAGGAGGTCTTTGCAAAGCATCGAGATGGACTGTGAGCTGATTTACAATGTTCTGGGCCGCTTCAGAAAAAAGCGCAGGGTCATAGGCAAGTTTGACCCGCGCGCGCGCTTGAGTGATCGAATTTTTAGGCACTTTGCGAGCTTATCCGGTTAAACTCAGTTATTCAACTGTCGTTAGCCCAAGCGAATCCATTGGATCCGACTGGGCAGGACCCGTGATGAGTGGCGCATTTTGAAATGGAGATGCCAAGTTGGCTCGAGCGATCAAAGCAATTTCAGTATAAAATTTTACATATTCGTTCATCACTCGAATTGGATAAGTTTTAGGCCACGTCTGATTTTTGAGTGCCCTGTTTACGTTTGTGGCGCCCATATTATAGGCTGCAAGATAAAGTTGGCTGTGCGAATCGAATCGATCCCTCAGGAGCGATAGAAATGCCGTGCCCAACTGAATATTAGTCACTGGATTTCGTAACGACTTTAAACCTTTAAATGAAATGTCAAAACGATCGGCAATCCATTTCGCGGTGGTTGGCTTTAACTGCATCAAACCGACTTCGCCAAATTGCCCTTTGGCTTTGGGATCGAATCGACTCTCGTGGGTTATAACAGCTAAGACAAAAACAGGATCAAAACTATATTTTTCGCTCTCTCTGAGAATGGTCTGGGCAATGAGATCACTTTTACCTTTGAAGATCGAAGGAAGCGCTTTTTCTGTAAATTTTTGAATGAATGGATAGACGTCGGTGATGAGCTCAGTGGTTTGAACAATACTTTTTCCATAATACTTGCCCAGAAGCTCTTTTGCATGAAGGAGTCGAGACGAAGTTCCCAATTCGTGAACTGGAGAAATCATGCTGTTCGCAGTAGCTGAGTTCACTTGCGCGAGCATTGCCAAGATCGTTATTAATGAGAGGGCTTGGGCGGATGTTTTTTTTGTACTCACCATGAATTTAACTAAAGCAAGGGCGGGGCCAACGCCCGGAACCGTACTGGGGGCGCGTTCGAAGCTTGAACTGCGGTTAAAGGATGAATCAGTGTCTATGTTATCGACATGCTTAGAGAAAACTGTGTCAAAAGTGACATTCCCCAATCCGTAAAAGATCATATGCAGGGGGATTATGACAATTAACGCATTAAGTCAAGATTTCAATTTTGACCGACCATAGGCCATCAGAGGTCGTTCAATGAGGCGGTGTGAGAGCTCGACTAAGAGACCAAGCGTGGCAAGCCAAAATGCGAGTTGTAATAAAGGGGGCCAATTCCAATTCATCCTGTACATAGTTTCGAGTGCGATCCATTGAGCCGGCACATGAATAAGATAAATCCCATAAGAGCGCAGTCCGATTTGTTCTAATAGGTCTTTAACAATAGGAAACGGAAAAATGTACCCCCTCTCCTGGGACGCCAGAAAGACAATAAAGGTCGAAAGAAAACACTGAGCGGTTAGGAGGAGATGTTGAGGAAATTCCATCAGAAATGCCCCTGGAAAAAGTGCCAGAAGCACGATCAAGAGCGAGGCTAATACAATTCCGTAAATTTTAGGGGCTTTCGAAAACTTCGGTTCTGACCTTTTTCGATGATGATGAAGTAAGGCAAGGCAAACTCCAGCGAAAAGTGTGTCAAACCGATTATGCGAAGCATAGCGGTACCACTGCCATAGGGATTCTGGCCTTCCATGAAACGGAATCAGAGGACGCGAAACAAATAAGATAGCCACAACAATAGCCAAGGCCCAGGCAAAGCGCGTCGAATCTTTTTTAATAAAAATTAAAAAAAGTGGAAGAATAAAATAAAAATGCTCCTCAACCGAGAGGCTCCAGTAGTAACCGGCCAGGCACGGAATTGCGTTGTAAATGCACGCATAATTGTACTGGAAGCTCAGCGCCGTAAAAATCTCAGTGTAGGCCTGGTAACGAGTTATTTGTGGAGCTGCCCCTGAGTGATTAAAATAGAGCGAGAGAAACGGAGGAATGACAATCCAAAGGATAGCTAGGGGTAAAATTCTGAACATTCTCTTTAAGTAAAAAAGAACCAAGGCATTTTTGGACAAGTTAAATCGATCAAAAACACTTGAAACAGTTGAGAGCTTAGGCAGAATTCGAAACAATGAATTTGAAACAACAAATCCGGAAATTACAAAAAATAGATCAACACCGCTCCAACTCTGATAAAAAGGCGGGTATAAAAATTTTTGGATAAAACTAATATGGGCCACGATGACCATCATTACCGCTAAGGCGCGGAGTCTTTCGATCTCTTTATTTTTTTCCAAGGTACTCCCCCCCTTTTTTCGCGAGAGACTTAAACCGCTCAGCCAGTAACGATCTTTCGTGAGTTCGAATTAACGTAAAAAAACCTAAAATAAAAATAATCCCGCCCAACAGACCCATCTTTAATAAGAGCTCCATCCAATGCGAGGCGATCCGATTGAAGTCCGACTCGTAGAGAACGGCACTGACGCACGCTCCGGCAATGAGTGTTTCGGCAAGGGGTCTAAGGATAGAGACCGGCGAAACTTTAAAGTGTTTTTTCATGAGGTAAGGGATCGCAAAAAGCGGAATTGCAATATAGGTCAAAAGTGTGCCTAAAACCGGACCAGAAATTCCAATTCGCGTGGTAAAATAGATACTGAGCGTGAGATTCATTACTGCCTGAGAAAGAAAGACTGGAACCAGAATTGCACTTTTTCCTGCTGCCACAAATGCCCAGCCCCAAATCGACAGAATCGGAAGAAGAAGCGCATTAAATCCAACAATGAGTGTAAAAAAATCACCCAGGTATTGATCGGCCCCAACCCAAAGGCGAATAAAAGAGGAGTTAAAAGTACAAATCGGAATAATCACTGAAATAGAAAAAAGCAAAGTCATTCGAGTGACTTCGACCAGGCGCGATCTAAATGTTTCATGCTGATCAGTTGCGTAAAGCTCGCCCAAGGCCGCCCAGGTGGAGGCTCCCACTCCTTGTAGCTGTGATTCAGCCACACTCATGAGCCGTTGGGTTAAGAAAAAAGGAGCAATCCATTTAGGGCCCAATAAAATGGAAACGACTATATTGTCCGTCAATAGGCAGATGCGACCGGATAAATCATTAAGAAACGTGGGCCACTGTAAGTTCCAAAGTTTAATATGAAACGATCTTGGAATTCTCTCAAATATCGTACTTCGAATCAGACCTGGAAACTGAGGTAATAATATTGCGCAAATCGCGAGATAAAAAAGAGTACCACCAAAAACCATCGCAACCGCTTGGCCTCGGATTCCCCAGCCATTTTTTGAAAACAAATAGGAGCTTAAGCTAACTAGTATGGCCTGGGCCGCCAAATAAAGATGGATATGGTAGCTTTTTTGTTCGGCCTCTAGAAATGCGCGAAAAGGTTGAGCTGTAATAAAGATAAATCCAATCAGAGAAATAATGCAGGTGGCTCTCAGGTCCTGTCTGAGTTCCAAAGAGACAGGTATAAAGTAATGGCTAAAAAAGCTAAATCCAAGACCAGCTAAAATACAAATAGCTGCGATCCGCGTATACCACCTCAAGCCAAGTATAAGTTCGCGTCTTTGGTTTTCTCGGTTTCGAGTGGCGATACTTTTTGAAAAAAGGGCGAGGAGACTTCCATAAGCACCAAATTCTAGGAGATAAAAATAATCCAGATAAGTGGTCAGTGCCTTGTAAGCACCGAAACGTTCTTGGCCGAGAAATCTGAAAACAAAAGGCGTAATCAAGAAACCCACGGCCAGCGCGAGCATGGTTTGAGCGGTTCTGCTAAATAAACTATAGAAGGAGCGCTGAAACCTCATTTGTTATTCCTTTTTTAGAGCAAGGAGTAAAAATGTCATTTGGTTTCCTAAAAACGAAATTGGGTATTGAGAGGGGGTCCACTGTAAGTCCCCCAGTGGTTTAAGCCCAGCAAGGACGGCATCCGACAGCAGGGACTGAATTTCTTGCTGACTGAAAATTTGGTAAGGTAAGCCGAAAAGTCGATAATCTTCGGCAATCCGTATCTTCTCTTGATGGTAATCTGTGGTGAGTATTGCGATTCCGCCTTTTTTTAAGAGTCGGTTAATCGTTTGAATTAAGCGTTTTTGGTCATAGCCATGTTCAATGACTGAAACGGCAGTGATGACATCCAAGCTATTGGGTTTAATGTCCGGCTCGTAAAAATTTTCACATTTAAACTGGATTCTATTTCCGTACCAGTTAATCGATCTTCCTAAAGGATTGAAATCTGCCGCCCTGATGTTCCTGTATTTCGCGCTCCAAAGCGCGAGTGGGGCTTCAGAGTTGTAGCTGCCCATATCAAAAATCTGAGAAGCCGGTTCAGGGCAATATCTCTGGATGGTTTCTAAAAGAGTGAGAATGTCCCAAGATTTATTAAAGGCTACAGCAGGCGCAGGTGTTCGAAACCTGAGCCGATAAAGTGTTTTAAACAGCCACCTTCGCCATCCCCGGCTCGTGTCACACCCAAGGTTTCGAAGGCTAGTTCTAGACTGATCAATCTGATTTTGATCACTTAGGATTCGCAACATGGCTGGGTACCTGTGTTCGTCCGACACGCTTGAGTGATATTCTGTTATAAAAGTGAATCCGATTTTCGATGTACTTGTTCCAGGACAGCTCATCTCTAAATGCAGCCGCTTTGATCTTGAGTTGTGCCAAAGACTGAGGTTGATCGATCAGATGTGCTAGCA
>CAYJBA010000224.1:0-5111 GCA_964367865.1 uncultured Bacteriovoracaceae bacterium
AATCCCAGCCGACTGAAACCAATGGGCGATCGCGACCTAAGACGGTTTTGCGCCCTGAAATAAATGATGCATAAGCCCGGCCCAAATATCTAGCAAACTCCGCGTTTAAATCTTTTTCAGCGATACCTCGAATATCGTATTCGCGAAAGATCGATGGCTTAATCATTACGGTCATGATCTTCGTCCTTTTTTTGAAGTAGAAGTTCTTACGCCGGAAAGAGTCAGAGCGAGTTGAATCGCGGTGCACATACTTGATGAGTCGGCCCGATTCTTTCCGGCGATGTCAAACGCAACTCCATGATCTACAGAGGTGCGTATGATTGGAAGCCCTAAAGTTACATTTACTGTGTGGGGGAAATCAAGAAGCTTCACAGGAATAAGTGCTTGATCGTGATACATGCAGATGACAGCATCTTGGCGGTCTCGGGGTTGTGCGGCATGGTTCTTGGCGAAAAAGGTATCTGCTGGGTGCGGTCCGGAAACGATATATTTGCCTCGAGAGGTTTTTCTAAGGTGCGCGATCACTGGCGCGATAATGTTCCGCTCTTCATGCCCAAAGAGCCCCCCCTCTCCGGCGTGTGGATTTAACCCCAGGATAGCTATCTTAGGGCACGTAATTCCGCAGTCTTTTTTGAGGTGGTCAAATGTATGATTAAATGTCTGCAAAATATTTCTATGATTCAAGGATTTGGAAACACTTGATAGAGGTAAGTGAGTGGTGACAAGCGAAACGCGAAGGTGCTTGTTGGCGAGCATCATCGTAACGGAAATCGGATTTTTTTTTGTTCCAGCCTTTTTTGCGCAAAGCGCCGCTAGAAAATCAGTGTGACCGTTATATTTAAATCCACCGGCGCGCAGCCGTTCTTTACTAATGGGCCCCGTTACGAGTGCGGCGCCGACCCCATTGTTTAAAAGATGTATTGCGTGTTCAACCGACCACCCCGCTTGGTATCCCTGTAAAAAAATGGGCTTCTGATGCGATGCTTTAGATGGGCTCAGCGAAGGCGCTCGCAAAAGCCATATAAATGGTTTTTTAGAAATGGGAAGGTCGACCTTTTTAAGAAGTCCCCTGGCTTCAACTACAGGCGCACCCAAGCGATCAAAGGGCTCGCGTGGGCCCACACAAAGGATCTGAATACGTTTATTTGAAAAGCTTTGGGATTGAATCGCCTTCCAAGTAACCTCTGGTCCGATCCCGTCGGGATCGCCCGGGGTGACGATAATCAGTTTCGATCGAGTCAGACCCGCCATTTGCGATTAGCCATTTATTGGTTAAGCAAAGGCAAGCCACTGATCGTGGGCTCTCCCGCTCTGTGAATAAAAGCGCTCTGCCGTTGGCGCTCGATCCAGAGCGCGATTTGATGTTGATATTCGGCAGCGGCGAGTTGGCCCCGTATTTCTTCCTTCACTTTTTCAAAACGCTCAGATGAACTAGATTTTAAGTCCAGAAGTTTAAGAATATGAAAAGCGGTGGGGGGCCCTCCAAACAAAGCACTGATCATGCCAATTTTTAGATTTTTTAGGGCCGCTTTTATTGAAGGAGACAGCTGTCCTTCGCTCATCATGCCCAGTTCGCCACCCGTTTGAGCATTTGCATCGTCGCTAAAGCGTTTCGCAACTTCTTCAAACGGCTCGCCGCTTTTTAGAGCATCAAGAGCACGAATTGCGGTTTCGCGTGCGGTAGCGACGCTTTTAAAATTGGAAATAGTTACAGTGATGAGTTGAATTCTGTATTCAATTTCAGCAGGAAGAGATTTTCCGTAACGAGCAAAATAATGGTTTTTAACTTCATCATCAGAGATATAAACCTTGGTTCGAATATCTCTGTCGACAAGCATTTTTTCAGACGTGCTCACGCGAATGAGCTCAAAATAGTCTTCGAAAGAATAGCCCTGGCCCGAAAGCATATTCTTTAGGCCAGCGCGGTCAATTCGGTTAGAGGATTGTACGCCATTAATTTCCTGTTCTACGTCAGCATCAGTAATAGGGTATTGAAGTAATATCAATTTTTGGGTGATTAAAAAATCTACAATCTCCGCATCCGTTGCCTTACTGCCTTTTTGCGCGAGAGGATTTCCAGCAAATAGGGCATCGACCTGCGCCCGTAAAGGCATGAGGCGACGAAATTTGGTCAGGTCAGAGCGAAGGATCAGGCCAGTGTTAACAGAAGCTTCAACTCGGTCGAGCAGAACCGGCGCTGCGATTGCAACATTTAAATAGAGGCTCAAAGATAGCGTGGCTACGAAAGTAATTAAAACGTGTCTCATATAGATGCCCCTGTTTTGACACGTCTTAGAGGATTTCTGCAAGGATTTGCATATTCTTTTGAACGACTGACCGCGCCAATAGTGAATCGATCCAGGTTTTTACGAAAGAGGGGCTTAAGGGCCCAGATCTTTCTGAAAAGAGCTGAATTTCGTCCAGGGCCGTTTTAGCGGCAGCGAGATCCGATCGCCCTAGGGCAAAATTTACGATACGAACCGAAACGCCCGGCGAAAGCTCTTTATTCAGAGAGCGCGCATAATTATGCACCGCAACAGAGGCGGTGATTGCCCATAGCATTTGTTCTCTGGGAACCTCAGCAAATCCTTTCTTGATTTCAATTAGGCCAGAAATAGAAAGGCGGGTTTGATCGACCAAAATCGCATCGTCTTTAGTTAGGATTGCCGGCCGCAACGCAATAGCGCGGCGAAATAAATCGCCCGACGAAATGGCGCTATTGCTCCATTGTGTGCAACTCAATACAAAGCAAGAAAGAAATACGGCTGCCCAGAGGGCCGCGACAAAAGGGTGAGGCATGGGTAAATGCTTTTTACTCTTTGATCAATTCCGCGTTAACTGAAACTTTTGCACTTTTTCTAAGCTCGCCGATATAGCGCTCAAAAATGTGGCCACGCTTTTCATCTAATATAATCCGTTTGATATGCGCCTTGTCTACGTCATCCCAAGAGCGAACGGCAGTGAGCTTAATGATGTGATACCCAAATTGAGATTTTACCACGCCGCTTACGTTACCAGGTGACGCCAGGGCAACTGCGGCCGCGTAATAAGCGGGATCGAGTTTTTCTTTTGTTTGATAATCAATATCACCACCCATAGGCGCAGCGGCTCCATCAGACCAGCGCTGAGCAACTTCGGCAAAACCCATTTTCTCTTTGTTTAGATACTGGTCCTGGATTTTTTTAATTTTCTCCAGCGCCGAAGCGGCTTCATTTGAATTGGCGTCAGGCTTTAGAGGAACGAAAATATGGCTGGTTCTAATTTCTAGATTTTTTGAATAAAAAGTTTTGGCTTCATCATCAGAGATGTGAATAGCTTCAAATTCCTTTTCCAGTTTTTTGGTCAAAAGGGCATGATAAAGAACGGTATTCATTCTCTCTTTTACTTCGGGATCTTTATCCAGGTTGATTTTTTTCGCCTCTTGAATTGCTAACTCACGCTTAATCAAGTCCTCCAGCACATTTTTCTTACTGGGGGCCTTGAGCTGAAAAAACTTCAAATTTTCTTTATATTTCTTAGTAAAATCTTCGAGCGTAATGACGGTGGAATTAATGCGCGCAAGTTCGGTCGCTGCAAAAAGGCGGTTTTCACCCGCAATAACAATAGTGAGCCCCATCAAAAGTAGAATAAGCTGTTTTTTCTTCATATTAATAAAGTAACACGCTTTGCTATCTTGGCAACCCCCAGGTCAGGGGACTGCAGTTGGGGCAACGCAACGCACCATAAGGCGTTCGAGTAACGGCTCTAATGCAAAATATAAATCTCGCAAAGTGGGAGTCTTGCCGGTGACCACAAATTTAGAGTCGGGCGTGAGTTGATAAATATTGGGGCTTTTTGAAATTAGCCCAACAGCGCGAGTCGGATCTAACTGACTTGAGGCCCCCGGAGTAAGCGAGACCTTTTCCGGCCCTACCGTCAGAGTGTCGATTCCACATTTTTTTAGAAGCTGCTTAATTCGAATTAGCCAGAGCAGATTTTCAGTTTCTGGTGTGAGCTGGCCGAACCGGTCTCGTAGTTCTTCTTCGATTTTCTGAAGCTCACCATCTGTTGCCGCGGCAGAGAGACGACGATAAAGCGAAAGTCTTTGGTGAACATCTGGGACATATTCTTCAGGAAGATAGGCTGAAAACGGAGTTTTGATTTCGGGCTCTCTCCGAGAGTCCTCGAGCGAAACAGGCTTTCCCTGGAGTTCTCGAATGGCTTCTTCTAATAGCTCGGTGTAGAGGTCAAAGCCAACAGCCGCAATGTGTCCGGACTGTTGCGGCCCCAGCAAATCGCCACCCCCTCGAATCTCAAGATCGTGAGAAGCAATACTAAAGCCACTTCCTAGCTCAACAAAACGCTGAATAACTTCGAGTCGTCTTTTTGCATCCTCTGTTACAGAACCTTCTTGCGGGAGCAAGAGATAAGCGTAAGCACGCGTTTGCCCGCGTCCAACGCGTCCGCGAATTTGATAGAGTTGAGCCAGACCCAACGCGTCCGCACGGTTGATGATGATTGTATTTGCAGAGGGAACATCCAGACCGGACTCAATGATCGCAGAGCAAACAAGAACATTTGCGCGTTTGTTATAGAAATGAATCATGGTCTCTTCGAGTTGCTTTTCTGGCATCTGGCCATGCCCGATCACGACTTTTGCCAGAGGAACGAGGACTTCAATTTTTTTTGCAATTTCATGAATGGTTTGAACGCGATTGTGTACGAAAAAAACCTGGCCTCCGCGTCCCAGCTCAAAATTAATGGCTTTTTTGATCAACTCTTCATCGAAGCGCGAGACATAGGTACGAATAGGAAGTCGATCTAAAGGCGGTGTATTAATGAGACTAATATCCCTAAGACCCGACATGGCCATATGCAAAGTACGCGGAATAGGCGTTGCGGTTAAAGTAAGTACGTGAGCATTCAACTTTAATGTCTTTAGCTTTTCTTTGTGTTCAACGCCAAAGCGATGTTCTTCGTCGACAATAATTAATCCAAGATCTTTAAAACGCACATCACCCGAAAGTATCCTATGGGTGCCAATAACAATGTCTGTTTTTCCACATGCGAGGTTTTCGAGGACAGCCTTTTGCTCTTGGGCCGACTTAAACCGAGAAAGCCCCGCGACGATG
>CAYJBA010000225.1:0-5071 GCA_964367865.1 uncultured Bacteriovoracaceae bacterium
TTTTACCCCGACGTACATACTAGTTGAAAGGCGAGAAAGCTCTTTTAAGAAATCGATTGGGCTATGGGGGTTGGCGCCGGCGAGTTTGCTGAGATCGCGTTGCTTGTTGAGTTCTGTCGTAACATCTTTTTTGAGCTTCGATGTACTGGCGAGGTAACTTTTTACCGCACTTTCAGTCTGAATGCTAAAAAAGGACTTTACGGCTCGCCTCAGATCAACATCCTTCTGTTCTATGCGGCCCTGATAAATTAAAGACTGGGTCATCAAACTGGCGAAGGTACATATCCAAACAGCCGCCGCCGCGATTATGGGCTTTCTAAATTGGCCCAAATTGATTCCCTGAGCTTGGCCTTGTTTCGAATATTGTTTTTTTCTTAAATTTATACAAGTTGTTCGTTCGGTTCCGGTAACAGTAAGTGCTAAAGCGGACGCGAGAAGCATCGATTGATCCGCCTGTGGGGGATAACTTACTCCCGACGTAGTTAGTGACGATAGTGCAGGAAGTAGCTTTACGCGTAGGCCAATTTGCTCCTCAATGACTCGGTCGAGTCCGGGTAAGGCCGAAGTACTCCCGGATAAGTAGATTTTAGAAATTTTTTCATGCTCAATATTTCTACATGCCAAGCCAGATTGCTTGATATTCCATATCAGGTCCTGAATCGGCGCCATCAATGTCTCGGAAAATTGAACCTGTTCCTGTGTCGCGGCTTCTCTTTGCTGTTCAGTTAAAACGAAACCGTGCTCAAGTTTAGCTGATTCCGCCTGTTCGAGTGATATGCTGTATTTTTGGCAAATGGCTTGAGTCAAATCGCGTCCGCCCCAATTGAGCTCACGAGCTAAAACAGGATGACTTTGATAATGAATATAAATCGTAGTCCTTTCGTGGCCAATCAATATCAGCATGACAGGTTGCTCGCGGTCAGGCGGAGATAACGCCTTGTTTAAAAAGGTTCGAAGCGCCCAGGCTTCGCTCGTCACAATATCGGGATCAACTGAGCAGCTCGTCCATTGGGTCAATGCCTCTTCGAGATGTTTTTTTAATGTGGCAGCGACGTGAACGTTGGTACCTGTTTTATCTTGACCGACAATCGTGTAATCAAATGCCGAATTTTCAACAGAAAATGGCAGTTCATCTTCGAGCTCAAATCCAATTGCCGCTTGAATAGCTCTTTTATCTTTTGTGGGAAGGTGAAAAGCACGAAACGTAATCTTTCCAGACGGAATAGAGATCGCAATATAATCGGGCTGTTTTGCCAATCCTAAAATAAATTGTTGGAGCACAGCTTTTGGGTCATCTGCCCCGGAAAATTTCTTTTCGTAATACTCATGGATTTCGAAGCGACTAAAAACGCTATCGAGTTCAACTGCCTTAATCCCAGTGCTGCCCCAGTCTATTCCGATGATTCTCATCTTGTTTCCCCTATAAAAATCTCATAAAAGTGATCCGAATTCCAGAACTTGGCTTTGAAATAATACCAGGACCCGAGATCGGTGGAACGCCGCCCGGTGTACTCGTCGGTGGTGGTTTAGAGCCGCCTGAAGCGCTTTCTGAGTTCCCCAAGCTGACCCAAGCTTCAATTCGACGGCTGACTCGATTAACCTCTGCACTCACGGTAATTTTAAATTCGCTTTCGTCAGTTACAATCCGAATTCCTCTTTTATTTAAACTCGCGCGATACCGTTCCATTTCGGCCTTATCATTTCTGAACACTCCGATGTTTTTTAGTAGGTAAGCAAAAAAATCGTCGTCAGATTTAAATGCGTTATCTTCTTCTGGGTTGTCGCGAAATTTAGTAAACTCCTTAATTTCCTCTTTAGTGATGTTGGGTACAAGAGCTTTAAGCGTGTTGTCAGTCATGGAATTCACATTGATGCCACTGGTGCTACTCGCAGTTAGGGCCGGGGCAAACAGATCATATATCTCGTCGTCCATAACGGGAAGCGTGTGCAGCTCTTCGATCGAATAGAGAGGTGCTCTTTTTGGAGTAACACTATCTTTTGCCCGATTGTCTTTTGACTCGTGCGAAGGGTCCATGTATGTGAGTAATTGCTCCATAAAATCATCCATTCTAAAATCGCGGTATTCGGTCGCGAAATCTGGATCTGAATTAAACTTGTGCGAGAGAAGTGTGTTGAGATAATCGGTTAGGGATTGCTTTGCTTGTTCCGGGTTAAATTGATCTGAGCCTGTTTGAGGGGATGGCCTCGGAACTCCACTGGGAGTGGGGGAGGGCGCCGCGAAAGTAGCAAGGATAGAATTTATGTTAAATTTAGAAGATTCGGACTCTATGAGCGCTGAAAAACGGCCATCCAGACCTGACTCTTTTTGAAATTTGTCTATAGTGTCTTTCTCAGTAGGCGTTAGACCTGGAATACTAGTGGGGATGGGATAAATAAATGGAAAGTTCCAAATCTTATCTAATATGCCTTTGGGAATTTGAAGCCCAAGGCCACCTCCACTTTTTCCTCCTCCAGCTAAAGCTTTGACCTGCTGAAATGCTTTGAGTCGAAGAAGTGAAAGCTTAAAACCGCTTTTTGCTAGATAGTGCGCGCGGACTTGGTCCAGGCTATTAAAGGCAAGTGTCTGGGTCACCTGAGATACATAAGTAAATTCAGTTACAAGAATGGCAAGGATGCTTACGGCCGCCATCACCATAAACAGTGCTATACCGCTCGAATCCTCAGTGAGAGGCGTCGAGCGGCCTAAACGGAATTTCCGGCCTAAAAGCATAAGTTCCTTCAAATGTTAATGATCCGGGCCCATAGGCCTCCAGATCCACCAATACCTTGTCGGGAAACATTTTTAAAAATTCTTCTTTTTCGTTATCCCAAGCGCGAACAGTCTCCTCTTTTTCTTTTTTGAAGAAACGAAATTGAAGCTTTTTAATTCCGTGCAACAGCGGTGTCTTTAAATTTCCCAATTCATTTTTTTCGTCATCATCAAAGGCGTTTGAGCTTTCAAATTTAACTAATACTCGCGCATCGGGGTGTTCTTTATTTTCAGAGTCAGGCTCAAGCTGATAGACGATTCGGGCAAAATTTGACTCCTTGGTGTCGCGGTAGACTCGCATATGAGAGACTGCTACAAAGCTGATCTTGCTATCGCTACCGATAAAGCGAGAGGGCCTTACTCCAGTTTTGTCCAAAGCGCCTAGCCAAAAGGTGGTGACTCGCCCGAGGTCGCCCATCCCCATTGCCAGTTCGGTTTGAAGTCTCGCTTCATTAGGATCAGTTGATGCAGTCTGTCCCGGTGGAGTTGCAGCTTTTTCTGGGAGTATAAACAAGGGTGAGTAAATGCTTGCGATATCGCGTCCCAGAATGTTCATTGAGAGGCGCACTGAATTATAGAAATCGCCCTCTTGAGCAAGGTATTCGCGTAGAGCGAACGTCCGAGTTGTGATTTCATAAATACCAACAGAAATAAAGGCGAGAATCGCCATCGCAATAAGAACTTCGATCAGACTGAGGCCCGAGTTATTCTGATAGCGCAAATTCATGATTGAGATCCACCCAATAGGTACTGACCGGAAACGCCTGCTCGCCCTGGTCTTTTTTCCAGTAAATGGTAACGGTCACTTCACGGACAGCTTTAGATAAAAAATTAGTGATTAATTTTGTAATCATGTTTGCTACGTCACCTCCCCCGTCTCCTGAATCTTCGGACGCAGCTTTTCCTCCCTGGCCTAGGGAAGGAAATTTAACTTCTTTAATGGTCGCCACCCAACGGTAGTTATCAAACGGCGGTTCAAAATTTGCGCCCTGTTCTTTATTGATGTCTTCAAAAGATTTACCTTCGATCTGATATTCCATATCGATCATCTTGTTTTTGGCTAGCATCGCTACAATACCAATTCCTTTGGCGCGAATGTTTGCATTGATGCTGTTAGATTCGACGGAGAGGATGGTCGCAAAAGAAACGACCATGATAGCCATCGCAATGATGACTTCGAGGAGAGTAAAGCCTTGCTCGTCTGAGATATTATTTTCCAAATGCGTCATTGGGCCTGACATACCTCATATAAAGATCGGTCGACCCGATCGTAGGTGCGATGACCAATGAGAACTGGTGTTCAGATTGATCTTTTAGATGAACAATTGTCCGTTCAGTGATCCCATAGGGAAAGAAATGAGAATAAGCGGTTCCCGTGGTGACAGGCTCGTCACCTTGCTGCGTGACAATATCTTCGATCGATACCCCCATGGGGAGGGACTTCTTTTTTCTTGTAATGAGGCGCTCAAGGTTAAAGCCAGACGGGGCCTCCTCGTAATGTCGGTCGCGGCGTTTTCTGCGCTCAATCTTTTCGCGTGACTCGCTCGTGTTTAACAAAAATGCGTTTGGGCTAGATTCGACCCAGTACTCATTCTTGGTTAAATCAAAGACCAGACGATGCACTTTACCCGTAACCATGGTTGCGTTATAAGTTTCCTTAATAATACTAGCCAGATCGCGCGTAGCCGATTCTAGCGAAACTCGAAAAAAGCTCGTCAGTTTAGGCAACGCTACGGCTGTAAACAGACCGATGATTGCCACAACCACCATAAGTTCGATCAGCGAAAATCCGCGCGACTTAGTTGACGTCGTCTGAGGAAATGTCTTTGTCAAAAATATCCTCCCCACCTTCTTTAGCGTCAGCACCTAAGGATACGATTTTAAATTTTACGCCGTCTGATTCGTAGATAAAATCATTGCTCCAACCATCCTTTGGAAGGCTCTTGATAAAGCCGGCGGGATCATAGTTTTTACATTCTTTACCGCCGCCTGTAGGTGCCTTGACTAAAGCTTCTAGTCCCTGATCTTTCGTCGGATAAAATCCACATACTCTCTTAAAATCGTCTAAAGTCGTCATGAGCTGTCGAACATTGGTTTTGGTTACACCTTGTTTGGCTTCTTCGTAGCGTCTCATGACATTGCGAACTACGACCGTGCCTAAAAGTCCGATGATTGAAAACGAAAAAATTGTTAATGGCATAATTCTCTAATTTATCTTACAAACGCTTTTCCTTTAGTCTCAAGAAAAATCGCTGATAATCCTTAAAATCTCCTTTTTTTATTAAGAAAACCTCTGCTAAA
>CAYJBA010000226.1:0-5066 GCA_964367865.1 uncultured Bacteriovoracaceae bacterium
CATCAGCGCGCACAGTTGATATCTGAATTGTTTGATAAAAAAATTTGGAAAATTCGTTTAGCGCAAGATCTAACAGGCCGAGACCGAGTGCTTGTTGCAATACTCAATCCCTAAACCTAAATGCAATAGGATCTTAGTCAGTCGTACCTGGGACAGGAGAAAAGGCACTGGCTGAAGGCGTGAAGTTTCCGTTATATCGAATCGATTGGCTAATTCTGAGTTCATCGATATCGCCGTTGAATTTACGACTTCCTCCGCCATTAGTTGCACCGATATAAAGTTGTGTGGTGCTGTTATTGATTGCGGTAGTAGTGAAAGTCCCGGTTCCGACTTGGGTGCCGTTCAGGTAAAATGCGTAAGCGCCTTTGTTATAGGTCACAGCTACGTGGTACCAGTTCGTAGAGCCACTTCCTGTTGCGATCGTGATCGCGTTTGAGTATTTTGTCACAGCGCTTGTGCTGCTTGGGCCATACACAGTCAAACGTATTTTGTACCCAGTAGAATTAGTAACTGAAAATGCCCAGCCCCTTGTTGCAGTGCTTGCAGTCGAGCTCTGTTCAGCAATTGTAAAACGGTTGGAATTATTTGAAGGAAGTGAGTTGAACTGTACCCAAGATTCAATCGTAAATACTCCATTTGCCAGAGTATTGAGGCTAACGGAGTCATTTGCTCTATAGTTTGTTGTCGATGCGGAGTTAAAGGTGCGGGCTTCGGCAAATTTTCCAGTCGGTTCGTTAGCGGGTGCGGTAGCAGAGGCAGTAAGGGTATTTGAGGCCGTATAGAGTCCGCTATCCACAGTGGGAGCGGCGTTGTTGAGGTGGTAAAGTGCGACCGTATAGTGACCTTGTTGATTCCAAGTATAAGAGGTAGCTGCACCCGTGTTTCCAGCTGCATCTTTTGCGCGAATGTAGAAGGTATGATTTCCAAGCGAAAGTGCAGAATAGGAGATGCCAGTCGATACGCAGGAGGCATAAACAGCTCCGTCGAGCTGACACTCAAACGAGTTTGGAGATGCGCTCGCACTTGCGGTGTAGGTAAAAGCTGAATCTAAAGCGTAATTTATCGCAGCAGGGTTTGTGGAAAGCGTAACGGTCGATGCTACTGTATCTCTGACCCAGCTTAAGTTGGCGTTGGGTGACATGTTTCCCAGCCCATCTTGTTGTTTCACAGTGAGCGCATAGGTCGCATCCGCGCTTTTAGCAATGGTATAGCTATAGGCACCGGCGATGCAAAGCTGACTGAGTGATCCTGCGGGACTCGTTACATCTGAAGCAAGGACTCCACCTAAAATGACCGTCATCCCGGATGCGCAACCGCCCGAAAGTGTGAGGCTGCTTAAATTCGAATAGAACGGGCTTGCAGAGGGAGATGCAATGGTTGGCGCAGGGGGTACTGTAGAATTGCGAATCCATTGCTGATTTAATGTGCCTGAAATATTGCCAGCAAGATCAGTTTGCATGATCGAAAAGTTGTAGGTCGCATCCACTGCTTTTGCGATTGAGAACGAATAAGCGCTGCTTGCGCATGCTACAGATTGAGCGTCATCACCCGAGAGTGCGACGGTCGCGAAATTTTCGCAGGCACCTGAGAGCGTGAGATTTCCACTCACTGTATAAGGGCTCGTAGGAGGGTTTAGAATAGATAAGCCGACAGGAGCGGTTCTATCGTCGTTCCAGTCAAAATTTAAGGAACTTGATGAAATGAAAGATGCTGTCTCTTGGGTAATCGTATAATTATTTAAACCTTCACCCGCTGTTGCAACCACAAAGCTAGCTTGGCCAGACGCGCATGCAGCATTTAGGGCTGTGATTCCGTCATCGATGGTCACAAGGTTTGTGCCTTGGCATCCGATAATAACATTGAGATTTCCTCCCGCTAAAGATCCATTTGAATAATAAGGATTGCTTGCGGGGCTAATTAAAGTCGGGGTAGCAGGAATCGAAGTATCTCTCACCCATTGAAAATTCGTGTTCGTTGAAGCATTTCCTGCTCTGTCTGTTTGAGCCAATACAAAATTATATGTGCCGTCCGATGATTTGCTCACATTGAATGAATATGCGGACGAAGCGCAGACTACGCTGCTGCTCGAAGCGCCGTTCAGATTGACAGTAGCTGAGTCTTCGCAAGCGCCTGTGATTACGATGTTCGTGTCACCTGAGATAAATGGATTTGGAGAAGGAGAGGTGACGGTGGGCGCAGAAGGAGCTGCACGGTCTAAGATCCATTGGGCCGAAGCGCTTGTGATCGAAGCGTTTCCAGCTAAATCAACTTGGCTTACGCTGTAGTTATAGGTTCCATCGACAGACTGAGTTTCGGTAAATGAAAATGTTAGTCCGCCTGAGCAGGCTTGGTTTGAGGAGGACGGGCCTGAGAGCATTACCGTTGATCCAGCTTCGCAGCTTCCAGCGATGGTGAGGGACGTTAAATTTGAATAATGTGGGCTCGAAGCTGGGGAGCTGAGAACTGGTGTCGAAGGGGGTGATGTGTCGCGAATCCAGTTCTGAACCGCATCGGGGGATGAGGTTCCAGCTAAATTCATCTGAGAAATATTATAGGCGAAGTTGCCATCTACAGCGCTATTGACGTTAAAGGAAAAGGCATTACCTGCGCAAGTCATCGATCCTGAAGCGCTCCCAGAGAGGTTGACTGAGTAGCCGTTTGTGCAACTCCCTGCGATCGTGAGACTGTTTAAATTGCTATAAAAGGGGCTAGCCAATGGAGCTGTAATGACGGGGGTGCTTGGCATGGATGAGTCTTTGATCCATCTCTGTGAAGCTTGCCCGGAGTTATTACCCGCTGGGTCCGATTGGCCCACTAAAAAGTCATAAGTTCCATCTGCAACAATCGAAGTTACAGAAAAACTAAAGCTGCTTCCACCGGTGCAGGTAAAGCTTTGGTTGTCCGCACCTGAAAGGACAACGAGCGCCTGTGGCTCGCAGGATCCTGAAATCGCGAGCGTAGCGTTGCTTGAGGTGATCGAATTTACTGCTGGATTTAAAATAACTGGAACGCTGGGGGCAACTGTATCTCTATTCCAAACGAGATTAGAAGAGCTCGAGTTATTTCCGGCTGGATCAGCCTGCGAGATGTCCAACGAATAGAAATTGTCAGAACTTTTTGGCACATTAAAGTCCACGGAACCTGAACTGCAGGCAGCTGACTGGCTATCGTCGCCTGAGAGGATAACGGTAGCACCAATTTCGCAGCTAGCGGTGATCAGGACTGAGTTTTGATTAGAAGCATAAGGAGTTGCAGAGGGCGCGCTAATGACAGGTTGAGCTGGGGCGGTTGCATCTCTGGTCCAAGCGACAGACGCGGAGGTGTCGTTAATGCTGGTCTGATGAACAATGATGTTGAAAGTAGCATCCGAAGCTTTGCCGATATCTAGGCTAAAGGTTCCGTCGTTTGCACAAGTTGATGAGAGGCTATTTGAAGGATTAATCATATCACCGACAGCCACATCGCCTTCAATTGAGAGGGCGGCACCCGGGGCGCAGGCACCTGCTACATTGACTGAATTTCCATTTGAAAGGTAGGTGGAGCTTGAGGGGGTCGCTATCGAAACCGCAGAACCACTACCAGCTAAAGCGCTTGGGGCGATGGTGGCGGGAGAGTTTGAGCTTTGGTTTTTCTTTGCACAACCCTCAAGGACGATTCCCAGAGTAACAGCCAAAACGATTAAAGCTGGAACCCCGATTTTTGCAACATACGTACTACGTTTCATCATTTTTTATCCCAATCTAAATTTTACTGGCCTCATGGCCACCTATAAATAGTATCAAAACAGTACAGTATTGAAAGACTTTGGGTGTTATTTTTAACGTATTAAATTCATGTAGTTACATCTGATAATTAATAATAATTAACTAAAACCATAAGGTCTTGATAATTAGGGAATTACCCGCTTTTTATAGGGTAAACTTCGAAAAGAATTAGAGAAACGCGGAAAGCAGGGCAAATGGACAAATTGCGAATTCGAGGGGGCAAGCCGCTCCAGGGTGTGACAACGGTAGGGGGCGCAAAAAACGCAGCCCTCCCTATTTTGTTTTCAAGCCTTTTGACTGAAGGAGAGTGTGTTTACAGTCGAGTCCCTGATCTTCAAGATATTCGAACCGCAATTAAACTCCTCACTCAGATGGGAGTAGTTTCGACATTTGATTTTTCAAAACATGTGGTTTTACTCCACGCTAAATCGGTTCCCTCGCAGGAGGCTCCCTACGATTTAGTACGAACGATGAGGGCCTCGGTCGTAGTTTTGGGTCCCTTGCTCGCACGCTTTGGAAAAGCTAAGGTCAGCCTACCCGGAGGTTGCGCCATCGGGGCGCGCCCAATTAATTTTCATCTGACAGGTCTAGAAAAATTAGGCGCCAAAATTTCTCTCGAAGAAGGCTATGTAGTGGGAACTGCCAAGAGATTGATTGGCAATCGTGTTTCATTTGAATTTCCGAGCGTAGGTGCCACTGAAAATCTGATGATGGCAGCGGTGCTCGCAAAAGGCGAAACTCTTTTGGAGAACTGCGCCAAGGAGCCAGAGATCGTGGATTTGGCTAAGGCGCTTAAGGCCATGGGTGCGGTAATCGAAGGAGAGGGGACTGCGACCATCAAAATTCAGGGAAAGGACTCTCTTTCTGGCTGCAAACACGAAGTGATGGGAGACCGAATCGAAGGCGGCACATTTTTAGCGGCAGCCTTTGCTACGGGTGGAAAAATAAAGGTAGAGGGTCTAAATCCCAGGGACTTGCAATCGGTATTGGATAAGCTAGAAGAATCCGGAGCAAAAATATCCCGGCACCCCAACGCAGTAGAAGTTGAGTCTCTGGGTCGACCGCAAGCAGTAGATTTTACGACCTTGCCTTTTCCCGGATTTCCGACTGATATGCAGGCGCAGTTCATGGCACTAATAGCTTTGGCCGAAGGAACAAGCGTCATTACTGAAACCATTTTCGAAAATCGCTTTATGCATGTACCCGAGCTATGTCGTTTGGGGGCTGATATCTCAATTAGAGGAAATACCGCTGTAATAAAGGGTCAGAAAAAATTAATTGGTGCTCCTGTCATGGCGACTG
>CAYJBA010000227.1:0-5063 GCA_964367865.1 uncultured Bacteriovoracaceae bacterium
GGGATGCGATTGACAGCCATTTAAAATACATTCAAACGTTGCCAGCTGCCCAGCGCAGAAACTTTGAAGATCGAATTCGCTCCGCCGCGGGCGAAATTGCGTCCTTGCTCAAACGCTTTTCGCCGGCACTAGCGGATATTTTAAAAACCAGCGATGAAGGAAATGACTTTTCAGATGCGCAGGATCTATTCTATTATGCAGTTGCAGACTTTATTTTAAGGTACGCCCAAAGCTCGGGCGGCGCCTGTCTTTTTATTGACGATATTCAGTGGATCGATGATGCAACCAAACAGGTCTTAATCCGAATTGCCGATCAGCTAGGCGAGTCTCCCCTTTTTATCGCAACCGCTGGACGAAACAATGCGGAGTGCCTTCAAGCCGTTACACAATTCGCAATTGATCTGCGTAAATCGATTTCAACTCGTTTGAGACTCATGCCATTGGTAGAAGGCGCGGTCGCAAAGTTAGTTTCGGCTCACTTAGGCGGAACGCAGGTAGATCCTGCGTTTGTTCAACAAATACTTAACCGAGCAAACGGAAATCCCTTTGCAGTGGGCGAATATGTCCGTTCGATGCTTGACTCAGGGCTCCTCCGCCCCTCATGGGGAGTTTGGATAGTAGATACGGCGGGACTTGAAAAACTTTCTATTCCCACTGACGTTGAGGAGCTGGTCGTAAAACGTATTGAGGAGCTTGGCGAAACGACAAAAGAAATTTTAAGGGCCGCTGCCGTAGTAGGATCTCGATTTACAATCGAAACGCTACCGGTCGTTTCAGGTGCGACATTACCTCAAGTTAATACAGCACTAGCTGAAGCTACGATGCTTAATATTTTAGAGCGCGGAGAAGCGGGCGAATATATTTTCGTTCATAATCGAATCAAGGAAACATTACTCGCAAGTCTTTCACCCAATGCACTCAGAGTGATCCACCAGAAAACAGCAGAATCTATGGACGTCTCAGGTGGAGTTGGCTCCGAATATGCCTATCTGCTTGCGCAACACTACGGCTTGGGCCAAGTAGAGCGCAATCCTCAACGCGTTTTTGAAACCAACTTTGCAGCCGGAATTAAAGCGCTCTATAGCTACGCCTATGAAGACGCATATAATTTCTTAAAGCAAGCGCATCAGTTTGCAAGTGCCGGAAGAATTCAAATAGATAATTCGTTGGAGGAGTCTCTCGGTGGAATCTGTGTTCAAACCTCGCGGTATCCAGAAGCTGTTAAATATTTAAATGGCGCGCTGGAAAAGGCAAAACATCCCGTTCAGAGAGCGCGTATTCGAGCCACTTTAGGTAAGATTCAGCTCGCTAATTTTGAATATCAAGAGGCCTGGGACACAGTAATACAGGCGTTTGCCGATTTAAAAACGCGGCCCCCTAAAAGCAATGTCGTTGGCTGGTCAATCGCTATTGGACATTGGTTTTTTGGGTCAATCCGACGATCTTTAAAGTCGCGGGAAAAGGGATATGCTGGCGAAGAATTTGAAAAATATAATGTACTGGCTCAGCTCTATATCCACATTGCAAATATAAGTTATTATAACTGTGATTTTTCGATGGTGGCTCAATCCGCATTTCGCGTTATTTCGATCGTCCGGCGGCTTAAATTAGGTAAGGCCTATATTTCTGGAAATATGCTTTACGCAGTTGTCACGGGTTATATGGGCTGGGGCCGTGTTTCAGATCGCTATTCTAAAATCGCAACCCAATGCGCGGAGGCTTCAGGAGATCCCGTTCAAATCGGGCATGTTGCGGCTTTTAACTCGATTCGCTCCTCTCTATTGGGCCGACGAAAAGAGTACGAAGGGATGACAAACGTTCTCGAGGATCACGCGCTTACTTTGACTTTTGATGACGCGATGACACTTTCGTCTTTGTTGGTTTGGTCATACTTGGTTCGCGGATATGCGGCCAGTGCGCAAAAATGGCTTAGGTCTTCAAAAAGAAAAATGGATGCTTTTGGAGCCCAGTCGGGAGACCGGAGAAAGCTTTTAGGCGCCTGGATTTACTCTTTTGGAGTGGGCTGTTCGTCACTTCAAGGCAGCCGAATTGAGTGTTTAGAAAATTTAAAAGAATTTGACTCCATTTCCGTATCCCAAAAATATTATCTAGCTATTCATTATGGAAATTTAGTTTTATTTCACCTAGAGCACGGCGAATTAGGAGAACCTCTCGAAAAGGCGATTGAGAGCTTTCACAGCTTGAGGATTCCCGCCTCTGGTGGCCCCCTTACGATCAGACATTTTTATGTATTTCAGGCGTATGCCCGTTTGGAGCAATGTACATCGGCCACACCAAAAAACTTGGACGAGGCGGTTAAGAACCTAAAAATCGCCGCGGCACAACTCAAGGCCGTGGCGCGAACGCCGGTGCTAAAGGCTCACTCGATTCTGATTAAGTCCGCTGTAATGAAATACACTGGTAATTACCGTGCAGCCTTAGATTATCTTTCGATGGCTGAAAATATTGCACGCGAAATCGACTGTCCGCTCGCGTTGTTTGAAGCGATTAGGATGCGCGCTAAACTTCTGCTCAAGTCCGGCAACAGCGCGTCTGCGGGTCGAGAGGCGAAAATAGCTTTTGCACTTGCTCATGAGTTGGGCTGGTCCCACCGGGTTCGCTTAATTAGAAACGAATTTGCGATGGAAGACTTTGAGCTAGAGCCCGCTAGCAAGGGAAGTGTGAGCAGGGGCTCACGTAAATCGAGTACAGCCTCAAATCTAAATCTTCAGCGACAACTAGACGCCCTGATGCAACTCAGTCTTGCCTCAGGATCCATTTTAAATCCCGAGCGACAAGCGCGGGCCGCACTCGATGAGATTGTTCGCCTGCTCGGCGCAGAACGCGCATTTATATTTCTTACGCATGAGGGCTCAAATGACCTCACGATGAAGGCAGGCAGAGATAGCCAAGGGCAGGACATCAAGGAGCTTCGAGGATATAGCACGACGGTCGTTGAAGATGTGAGGGCAAGCAAAAAGGCTGTCATCGTAAGTGGTACCGATGATGGAACCGTTCGAGGCTCTCAAAGTGCTTTTGCGCACAATTTGAGAAGCATCATGGCTGCGCCGATGATGATCGGCGACCGCCTGGTAGGTGTCGTGTATTTAGACAGCCGTCTCGCAAAAGGTATTTTTACCGAAGATGACGTCGATATTCTTCTTGCTCTAGGAAACCATATTGCTATTGCCCAGGAGACCGCGCGATCCGCGCAGCTAGAAATGGAGAGAAAATCTTTAGAAAAAGACTTAGAACTAGCGGGCGCGGTACAAAACCTTCTTCTGCCGAAGGAAAACGCTTTTCTTTCTGATCATATCAAAATGGCTTCGTACTACAAAACGGCCACTCAATCAGGAGGCGACTGGTGGTGGTTTAGCCAGGACGAAGGAATTCGAGCCAAGGCTCTAGTTGGAGATGTAACCGGACATGGTGCCGGCTCTGCCATGATGACGTCCGCCATCTCGAGTAGTTATCGAACATTGTCTATTTTGGGTCAGGTTGAGGACATTCCAAAAGTTTTTAAAATATTAAATACCAACATTTTAGATATTGGGAGTGATACCTATTCGATGACTATGTCTGCCGTAGAGCTGGACTCCACCACTAACGAGCTCCGATTCTGGAACGCGGGAGCGCCCCCTATATTTATTTTAAAGCCCGACGGTACTGTTGAAACCATTGTAGAGCGAAGCACGCCCTTAGGCACCGAAGAGTTTCAAATGGCTTCAAGAAAAATACAACTTCAAAAGGGAACGAGAATTTTTATTTTTACAGACGGGTTGTATGAGTTTACCTATGAAGGTAAAAACTATGGAAGAAAAAAACTTCAGGCCCTCTTTGTTGAAACACGCAATTTGAGCATCGAAGCCGCTAGAGATAAAATCGCGGCTCATGTGAACAGCTTAATCGGAAAATCAGTTCTCGAAGACGATATGACCTTCGTTCTATTGGATAACTACTGAGCCAAAACCAATGAGAGCAATTATTCAAAGAGTTCTGGCAGCGGAAGTAACTGTCCACGCGAAACAGATTTCTAAAATCGGGTCAGGTCTTTTGACCTTTTTGGGGGTTCAAAAGGGAGATACCGAGGAAAAAGCCGATAAGCTCATAAAAAAAATTGTGGAGCTCAGAATATTTTCGGATGAGATGGGTAAAATGAACCTCTCACTTTTAGATAAAAAGGCCGAGCACCTCATCGTATCGCAGTTTACATTGGCCGCGGACTGCTCCTCGGGACGGCGGCCTTCTTTTATCACCGCAGAAGAGCCACAAAAGGCAAAATATCTGTACGAAAGATCCATTGAGATCAGCCGGGGTTTCGGCATACCGACCTTCGGCGGGGAGTTTCAAGCAGACATGAAAGTAAGTTTACAAAACGACGGACCCGTCACTTTTATATTGGAATTATGAAAAAACTCTTTATTTTTCGGCACGGAGAGACTGACTGGAACGCGGCAGGCCGTTTTCAAGGACATTTAGATATTCCACTAAACGACTGCGGTCGCGATCAGGCAAAATCTTTGGTAAAGACACTTAACGAGCAAAAGATTGAGGCTGTTTTGAGTAGCGACCTAAAGAGGGCGCTCGAAACTGCACAAATCGTCGCCGAACATTTTCAGATCCCCGTTTTTACGGATGCTGGCCTGAGGGAGGCACATCTAGGCGAGGCGCAAGGTCTGACTTACTCGGAGATCGAAACCAAATTTGGAGAGACTGCGACCCGCTGGAAGTCTAGACACCTGACGGATGCGGACATTTCGTACCCGGGCGGAGAGTCTGGAACACAAGTGTTTCAGAGAACAATGGCAGCCATTGAAAAATTTTTTAAAGATCAGGACTTTAGCCGGATAGGGTTATCTTGCCACGGGGGGGTTATTCGGAGAATCATGCAAAATATATTACCCCCCGGAAGCGATCCTGTACCGATTCCGAATGCTGTTCTTTATATCTTGGAGTATAATTCTAAAAATAAAAGTCTAGGTATGTATAAAAAAAACTGAGACTAGAGGAGAAGGACAAATGACATTTGCAACAAAACCAATTTTAAACATTCGACACTTACT
>CAYJBA010000228.1:0-5034 GCA_964367865.1 uncultured Bacteriovoracaceae bacterium
CACTCGGATATCCTCATTACCCCCAACCTTGCGTATGCACTTTTCTTGGAGGGCGCGCAAAAGTTTGACCTGCATGGATACCGGGATTTCGCCGACCTCATCTAAAAAAAGTGTACCGCCGTTTGCGACTTCAAATAGTCCGGGTTTTTCGTTGATGGCACCAGTAAAGCTCCCTTTTCGATGTCCAAAAAGCTCGCTCTCCATGAGTGTTTCAGGAATCGCACCGCAATTGACAGCGACAAACGGTTTAGCCTTAAGTGGACCAGAATTGTGAATTGTTCTAGCGATCAGCTCTTTTCCGGTCCCGCTTTCGCCGATAACTAAGACATTAGTCTTGGCGGAGGCAATTTTCATGATCATTTTGTTTAGATCCTGTATGACCGGAGAATTGCCAATGATCAGTCGGTTCAATTTACACCACCGGCCAACTTGAAAATTGGGAGGTACATGGCAATCATCAAGCCACCGACCGTGCCACCCAAAAACACGAGAACCAATGGTTCTATCATTTTACTCATTCCGGCAACCAGCGCTTCGACATCTGCCTCATAAAAGTCAGCGACCTTCTCAAGCATTTTATCCAGATTACCAGTCGCTTCTCCCACTGAAATCATTTGGGAAGCCATTTTAGGAAAAACGCTCAGCTTGCCTACGACTCCTCCCAACGTCTGACCTTTTTCGAGATCTTTTCGAATTCGCCCTACAGATTCCTCAAGAACGGCATTATCAATGGTGGCCTGACAAATATCAATCGCATCGATCAGATTAATCCCGGATCCTAGAAGTGTTTGTAAGGTTCTAGAGAATCGAGCTACTCCGGCTTTTTGAGTGAGCTGACCAAAAATCGGTGAACTAAAAACAAACCGATCTTTCAACATTCTACCTTCTTTAGTTTTTACAAAACTTTTAATTGCGTAAATACCACCGAAAATTCCGCCAATAATATAGAGAATATTATTTACGATAAAATGTGAGGCGTCTAAAACCATTTTTGTTGGGAGAGGGAGTTCCTGATTACTTTGTTTTAAAATCTCTTCAAATTTTGGAATAACAAAAACCATCATGAGTCCAATAACAGCTGTGCCAATTGATATAACAACAATAGGATAAATCATGGCGCCTTTAACCATTTTTTTAAGCCGATCCGCATCTTCTAAGTACCGACTGAGACGTTTTAGCATTTGATCCAAATTACCAGAGGCCTCTCCTGCGCGAATCAATGCAATATAGAGTTTTGGAAACACACTTGGGTAAGCGGCTATGGCTTCCCACAGATAGCCCCCTTGTGAAACCCGGTCCTTAATCATGTTTAAAACATTTTTCATGGTGGGATTTACGGATTGCTCGGCCAATACTTCGATTCCTTGAACGAGCGGAATTCCCGAGCTGATCAACACTTGAAGCTGCCGCGTGACCACGACAAGAACTTGGGTCGGTACAGTTGAAACACCGATTTTTAAAAGTGCTCCAATATCCTGCTTACCGAGCGATGGTTTTGTGATCCGGCTGGGCCGAATACCCTGGGAGCGGAGAACCATGCGCAAGTCGCCCTCCGAGTTCACGTTGAGTTTTCCGGTGACTCGCTTTCCTTGCTTGTCGACGCCTGTATATACAAACTCGGCCATTTAATCCTTACCTTGCGGTAATCTGCGCAATCATTTTTACAAATTCATCCGGAACATTACTCGCCTCAGAAGCATCTTGCTTCGAAAGTTGTCCATTTTTCACATGCACCAAAAGGGATTGATTCATTGTACTCATGCTGGACTCGTCTTGACCCACTTGCATCGCAGAATAAATTTGGTGAATTTTATCTTCACGAATCAAGTTTCGAATTGCCATGCTTGGGATCATCACCTCACAGGCCATTACGCGACCAGGCTCAAAACTCTTGGGGATCAGCTGTTGAGATACCACCGCCTGCAGAGTAAATGACAGCATTTGCCTAATCTGTGTCTGTTGGTGCGGTGGAAACACGTTAATGATACGATTGATGGACTGCACAGCTCCGTTGGTATGCAATGTTCCAAAAACTAAGTGACCGGTTTCGGCCATAGTTAATGCCATTTCAATGGTTTCGGCGTCACGCAACTCCCCGATCAGAACAAAGTCTGGGTCCTGACGCAGAATTCGTTTGAGGGCTTCTTTGAAGCCGCGCGTATCGACCCCGACTTCTCGTTGATTAACCACGCAATTTTTATGCGGGTGCACAAATTCGATGGGGTCTTCGATTGTGATCATGTGCCCGTACTCTTCGCGGTTCAAAATATCAAGCATGGATGCAAGCGAGGTTGACTTGCCGCTACCTGTTGGACCCGTAACCAGAATCAATCCGTTAGGCCTCCTAATGATCTTTTTAATAACTTGCGGTAATCCGAGCTGATCAAATTCCGGGATAAGAAGCGGGATACGACGAAACACGCCGGCTACTCCACCGCGCTGATAAAAAATATTACCTCTGAAGCGAGAAAGATCTTTTACGCCAAACGAAAAATCGAGCTCCTGAGTTTTTTCAAATTCGGCTTTTTGACCGTCTGTTAAAACCGAATAACAAAGATCTTTAGTATCTTGGTTGCCCATACTCTCGGTTTTAACTTTGACCATTTTTCCCTGAATACGAAGCTCAGGAGGTACGCCCACTGTGATGTGTAAGTCAGAAGCATTTTGATCGACCATCGTTTTTAAAAGTGCAGGTAATCCAATTTTCGCCATACTAGCCCTCCATAGTCGACAATAAAGCCTCTTCGATCGTGGTTCTTCCTTCAGCAACACGCGAAAAAGCAGACATTCGGAGGGTTTTCATGCCCTCTTTCATGGCTTGTTTTTTTATTTCAAGTGCGCTTTCTCCCCTTAAAACCATTTCCTTCAAAGTAGGAGTGAAATCAAGCACTTCAAAGATTGCGCAACGCCCTTTATATCCAGTGTTTCCACATTTTACGCATCCTTTACCTGTAACCATTTTCATTACACGAGCGTCTGATTCTGGAATTCCAAGCTTTACTAATTTTTCAAGCGGATAGGTCGATTCAGTTTTGCAACCCGGACACACTGTTCGCAGCAAACGCTGGGCTACAATAGTATTAAGTGAGGCCACTACAAGAAAGGGTTCAACGCCCATATTCATCAAACGAATGATTGTGCTAGGAGCGTCGTTAGTATGGAGAGTAGATAGAACCAAGTGACCCGTAAGTGCTGCCTGTACTGCGACTTCGGCCGTTTCGTAATCTCGAATTTCCCCGACAAGAATCGTGTCTGGATCTTGACGAAGTAAAGTTCTAAGAACACTGGCAAACGTAAGCCCTATATCTTTTTGAACTTGGACTTGATTGATCCCTTCTAGATTGTACTCAACCGGATCCTCTGCTGTAGAAAGATTATCGCCAATTTTGTTTAACTCTGACAAGGCTGAGTAAAGTGTAGTCGTTTTTCCGCTACCCGTCGGTCCAGTGACTAATACCATTCCGTTCGGAGCGTAAATCCCTTTTTTGAAAACCTCAAATTGGCGGGCGTCAAATCCCGCTTTTGAAATATCAGCGTTCAGATTACCCTTTCCTAATAGGCGAAGAACCACTTTTTCTCCAAAAAGAGTGGGCATCGTGCTCACGCGAAAATCTATATCGTTACCGCTGGCGCGAAGCTTAATGCGCCCGTCTTGGGGAATGCGTGACTCCGCGATATCCATGCGGGACATGATTTTAAATCGTGTGACCGCGGCTCTTCTCATCGCCAGAGGAATCTCAGCCACTTCAATGAGGGTGCCATCCACGCGCAAACGGACACGAAATCTCTTTTCGTAGGGCTCTACGTGAATATCACTAGCACCCCGACGAATGGCCTCGGTCAAAATCCCGTTCACCAACGTAATCACCGGGGCGTCTTGATCCATTCCGCCCTGGTCTACGTCATGAACCTGAGTAAGCTCGATTGCCAGGGTACCTTCAGCGGTTTTTCCCTTTGCCTTTCTTTCTTCTTCGGCCGTATTTCGCTGAAAAGTCTCAATGGCAGCGCCCACAATCGCTGAGCCGCCATAATATTTTTGCATCGCTCCGTCAAATGCAGAATAGGTTGTGAGTACGGCCTCGACGTTGTGCTTGATCATGAATTTGATTTGTTCGAGATTGCCGATCAAAGTCGGATCACATAGAGCAACAACTAAAGTGCCTTTGTTGGATTGGATGGGAATAACATTAAATTTTCTAGCTTGGTCTGGATTAAACAACCTTAGAATTTCTGGAGCAATTTCAAATTTAGCAAGATTGATGCTGGCAAGACCAAATTTTTGACCAAGAAAATAGAGAAGTTTTGTTTCGGTTACATATTTTTTTTCTAAAAAAAATCTAATATAACTCTTATTGAGAGATTTGCTCGCATGAGCAGCTTCATCAAATTGCGACTGTGCGATGATATGTTCTTTTAATAAAATTTCAGCCAATTGCCGTGACATAGACTTCCCATCCGTGGGTCGCTTTGAAACTACAGTTTCCTAAGTACTAATTTTCTGCAAAGTGACAATTTTTGTCAAGGAGCAGGAGGGCTCAGGATCCGAATGTTTTCCATGCGTCTTGAACATCGAGCCGTATCTGCTCACGGAGAGCGTCAATATTTTGAAATTTTTTTTCGTCTCTCAATTTTCTTAAGAACTGCACTTTAATATCACGCCCATAAAGATCAATATCTTGATCTAAAAGGTGGGTTTCAACAACCGCCGAGAACTCAGACGTGTCTGGGTGAAACGTTGGCCGCACTCCTACATTTGTTACGCTTGGGTAGGATTTACCCATCGTGATGGCACGGGTTGCATAGACTCCAAATGGAAGTGCCATTTTAAATTCGATTTTTAGATTGGCGGTTCGAAAACCCACTTTTCTTCCGCGGGCTTCGCCATGCACGACAACTCCGCTATAGAAAAATTCGTCTCCTAAAAGCTTGTTAGCGTTAGAAATATTTCCAAGTTTGAGATGTTCCCGAATCCGAGTACTTGAAACCACTTCATCTAAATCTTGCACTTTCATCCGAAAGGGCGAAACGATCTCT
>CAYJBA010000229.1:0-1071 GCA_964367865.1 uncultured Bacteriovoracaceae bacterium
CCGATCTCGCAAATGAGAGGGACGCGTCCGCTAGCAGGAGCCCCAAAAGAGAAGGTACAGATAATTCAAACCCATGAAAGACAAATAAGATTCTACGTGGACACTTCCCCCCAGCTAGAGAGTTCTAGGTAGCCTCGTGCTTAGCGGCGAGTCTTCTCAACTTTGCTTGTTTGCGTTTTTCCGCAAATCCCACAAAAAAATCCACGATATAACTCTTGGCGCTCCACAGACTGATTGCGAGCGAGATATATAAAAGAACGTTTCCTACTTTAAAAAGGGGAATTCCAAATACCCCGGGATTGACCATCATAAAGCCGATGGCAAACATCTGAAGTGCGGTTTTCCATTTTGCGGAGGATGACGCTTCGATCACGACACCTTCGGCGCTGGCCAGTGCCCGAAGACCAGTGACCGCAATTTCTCGGCAGATCAAAAGAATGACGACGACCGGATGAATTCGCTCGATTTCTTGGAGCATGATCAGCGCAGAAACGACAAGAAATTTATCTGCGAGAGGGTCCATGAGCTTGCCATAGACGGTAACCAGCTTCTGCTGTCTTGCGAGATACCCGTCAAAATAATCAGTGATACTTGCGACACCAAAACAAATGCCGGCGGCAATATCCCAAGCGGGATCGCGCTTAAAAAGCATGTAAACAACGACCGGGACAAAGAGGATCCGGATTAATGTGAGGATATTGGGAGCATTGGTAAACGAAAGTTCACCATCATGCTCATGAGCAAAATTCTCAGGTTTTTCCAATTAGCCTCCAAGAACTCTCATTATTGAGTTTGGAGATGATTTGTCTAGTTAAAACCGGGTAGAAATGAGTGGTATTATATCTTTCAGGATGAAGCCCAAAAATGACGCACCGAGGTGAAATTTTAGCGGTAACGATTCTATTATTTCTGGAATTCCCCTCGTTTAGCTTCGGCGCCGAAGCTAAAAAAGTAGATCCTAAAGTACCTTCGATTACCGAACTCATGAAGCCCAACGCTTACAAGAAAATGATCGAGGATCGTGATGTTATTTCTTATGCGACGCTGGATCGAATCGACCCGGATACCAAG
>CAYJBA010000229.1:1081-5024 GCA_964367865.1 uncultured Bacteriovoracaceae bacterium
CTTAAGAAATACCGATTTTATGCGGGAGTATTAATCCATGCCTCTTTGCAAAGGACTCGCGCCATTCTTACAGATTATAAGATTTACTCAAAAATTGTTCCTTACATCGACAAGACCGAATTTAAATCTGAGACCGCACTTTTGGATTTACAGGGCAGTTTTTTAAGCTTTCAATTAAAATCGATCGTTCATTTTATAGAAAGAACTAGAGAATGGATTCAATACAAAATCGTGGGTGGGCACTTTACGGGGCTTGTCGGAAATATGTATTTCGAGACTCTGGGAGAAAAAGGCACCGCTGTCTATTTTGATGGGGAACATTCGGGATGGCATTGGCCTCCCGCGTTTATTGTTGAAAAAGGCGCCGAAATTGTCTTTGGCTTTACAGCCCGACGCATGAGATCCTATGTTGAATCGAGCACCTATGTCGAAAACGAAAAAGACGAAAAAAAACCCGCCCAAAAAGAAGCTAAAAAAGCGGGTTCTAAAGACGATCAAAAAACTCAAAGTCATCTCGAAAAAAAAATCGAAGAAGACTCTGAAGTCCCCCGTCCTAAGAGACGTTTTGAAATCCACTGAGGGGTCTCAGGATTATTGGACCGAGCGTAGGCGGTTGCCGCGTTTGGGACTGACCAAAGAACAATTTCGCCTCGGCAATAATGGAAAAATATTCTCAGTGACCGATTTATCCAGTGGTGGGATGGCGCTTAGGATTTTAGACCGCGAAGATTTGCGAAATTTTTCAATCGGGGCCGAACTCGAAGGTAACCTCAATTTAAAAGGCCAAAAACACCCAATTCGCGCACGGGTCCGCCACATCAAAGGTGAGCTAGTGGGTTGTCAGTTCGAAGAAATTCCACCGCAGATTAAAAGTGTACTCAAAGGTTTTTTAGATCCCGTTTCTTTAGGTCGCGAGCTGCGGCCCATTCCAGTTTCTGAGGAGCACGCTCTTTGGTATCACGGGCCTTCGGGCACTGATGTCATGATTTGGCGAAAACCCAAGGGGGGTTACCTCCGTGTATTAATTCTATCGACTGGAGATTATGTTCAGTGGGAGGAGCAAACAGGGCTAGTAACGGGCCAATCCCGACCGGGCGAGCAAGAAAGCGAATCATGGGGCATCGTCCGTCTCGAAACGATGCTATTAGACCGCGATGCGAAGCCTGACCCCGAGAAGTTGAGCATTGCAAAAACTCTGATCCTGAGTTCTAAACTACCTAAAGATCTGCTTACATGGTGTGTAAAGCAGCTCAAAGCTTAGGAGTGTCCATGGATCGAAATTTTGCGATGGAATTCGTCAGAGTAACTGAGGCCGCGGCCCTGGAGAGCGCCCGTTGGATGGGGCGTGGCGACGAGACGGCTGCCGATCATGCAGCGGTTGAAGCCATGCGGAAAATGCTCAATTCGATTCAATTTGATGGAAAAGTAGTGATTGGAGAGGGGGAGCGTGACGAAGCACCCATGCTCTATATCGGCGAAAAAGTAGGAAAGGGCGGGGGACCCAGACTGGACTTGGCTCTTGATCCGCTCGAAGGGACAACTATCTGCGCTCGAGGTGGCAATAACGCCTTGGCCGTGATCGCTATCGCTGAGGATGGAAAATTTCTACACGCGCCCGATACTTATATGCAGAAAATTGCAGTGGGTCCCGAGGCTAAAGGCGCAATTGATCTCAACGCAACACCCACACAAAATTTAAAAAATATTGCAGCTAAAAAGAAATGTAATGTCGAGGATCTGACCGTCATTATCTTAGACCGACCGAGGCACGAGGAGCTCATCTCTGAGGTCAGAAAAGCGGGGGCTCGTATCTGGCTCATTGGCGATGGTGACGTATCCGCCGCGATTGCCACGTGTAAGCCCAATAGTGGTGTAGACGTCTTAATGGGAATCGGCGGCGCTCCCGAGGGAGTCATTGCAGCTGCGGCGCTTCGCTGCACAGGCGGCGATTTTCAGGGAAGGCTTGCCTTTCGAAATGACGAAGAAAAAGCGCGTGCAAAAAAAATGGGCATCACTGATCTCAATAAAATCTATCACATTGATGAGCTTGCCACGGGTAAAGTGATGTTTTGCGCTACGGGCGTGACTCAAGGGACGTTTCTAGATGGTGTGCAGTTTTTTAGCGGCGGAGCGCATACACACTCCGTAGTGATGCGCTCCGAATCCGGGACAATCAGGTACATTAATGCTGAACACCATTTTGATCGAAAACCTAAATATTGATCTAAAAACGAAGAGGGCAGCATGGCACAGGCCGAAATATCAAAAGTAATCGATGTCGATTCAAAAGAGTTTTTTAAAGCGGTCAATAATTTTGAGGCCTATCCAGAATTTGTAGATGGTTGCAAATCAGTAAAGGTCGATCGCAAAAGCGACACCGAAGCCCGGGTGACCTACAATGTTTCAATGATGAAAGAAATCTCCTATACTCTCGATCACAGAGCGGATCCCAAAACAGGGCGAATCGATTGGAAGCTTCAGAAGAGTGATTTTTTAAAGAAAAACGAGGGTTATTGGATCATTAAGCCAGCGGGGCCCGGAAAAACCGAAGTCAAGTATGCGATCGAAATCGAATTTAATTTTCCAGTTCCGGGCTTGATCCTCAATCGGCTCGTGAAAAGTAGCCTGCCTTCGATGCTCGCAAGTTTTACTGAAAAGGCAGGTGGTTAATGGCTGAAGATATTTCGTCCAAAGCTGCGGATTTAGTTAAAAAGATTTTAACGGTCGGGGTGGGGGCGGTTTTTTTGACTGAAGAAAGCGTCCGCTCGCTAGTCACTGAGTTTAAGCTGCCTAAAGAACTATTGGGCGCAGTTCTCGAATCGGCAGGGCGTTCAAAAAAAGAATTTCTGCAAAACCTCTCGCAAGACGTACTAAGCAAGATTGGCGAAAAGGTCGATCTCGCAGCCCTTCTTCAAGAGATCATGTCTAAAAATGAGATCGATCTTCAAATTAAAATTAATTTCTCACCCAAAGAAAAGTCTTCGAAAAAGAGTTCTGCGTAATCAGAGGTAATCTGATTGCCTGAGCCAGTCTGCCTGCTGCGCGATGCCAGCTGCCTTCAATTCAGATCTTACCGCCGTAAATCAGTACGAGCTCCCGAAACAAGTTTTCATCCACTTTATGCTCTAATTTCTCGCGCATGAACTGAAACGCATCAAAAGGCGAACGCGCGTTTGAGTAAGAGCGACTAGTGGTTAATGCGTTAAACACGTCACAGATACAAACGATTCGAGAATAGGGGTGAATATCCGCTCTTTTTAAATTATGAGGATAGCCCGATCCATCTGGGTTTTCATGGTGCTCCAAAATGGCTCTTTTAGAAAGATCCGATATATTGGTTTTATCTTTTACAATCTCGTAGCCCTCTAGCGAGTGCTGGCGCATTTCCTCCCATTCGAGCTCATCGAGCGGGCCATTTTTATTAATGATTTCTTTTTTAACCTTCACTTTACCGACATCGTGAAGCAGGCCACCTAGTCCCAGTTCTTGTAATTCTTTTTCGTCTGTCATTCCGAGCTTTTTGCCCAAAATAATAGAGTGAACAGCCGTTCCCACGGAGTGCTGAAGAGTGTAGGGATCATGGCTCGACAATTTGGCCAAGAAAAGATAAGCCTTGGGTTCTTTCATCAAAATATGAACGAAAGATCCGACGACTTTTACGCTTCGGGTGATGTTCTCTTGGCTGGGATTTTCAAATAAGTCTTCGACCACAAGCATCGCCGAGCGTCTTATGGATTCCATCCGCTGCTCGGGTTGAAGTCCTGGAGCAGTAGAAGGTTCTATCAGCATATGTTCGGCATAGTTTCTAACGTCGTTAAAATCCTGCTCGCGAACCCATACCGTAGGCCTTAAACTCACGGCCAAATCAGAGTAGGGCTATCCCGCATTACGAAATTCCTCTAATTGCACATTTTTAACTTTTTGAAAAAAAGCTACAGGTGGA
>CAYJBA010000230.1:0-5004 GCA_964367865.1 uncultured Bacteriovoracaceae bacterium
CTTGTAGTTATTAACCTTCAGGGTGAAGTGGTTCGAGTTCGAGTAATGACGGAGTCTGGAAGCACTGATTTAGATGACGCAGCGGTTTCAGCTTTTAGTGAGGCCGGACCGTTTCCAAATCCGCCCAAAGGCATTATTGACACCACAGGTGAGATTCAAATCCCGTGGGAATTTATTTTAAGAACCTGATTTTGAAATCATAAACACACTATTGAGGCAAGTTTCCGCGAATCTTAGTTAAGCCCTCGTTATAGACGTAGTTTAACCAGGCACGATCTGTTTTACGGAAAGTTTCTATGACCCGATCCGAAGCGAGAGCTTCCGAAATATTTTCAGACTGAGCCAAATACCGCACTGCCACAAGAATTGCATTGAAAGAAGCGCTTTTCATCGTTTCAAGCAGGTCAACGGAGTGTCCTGGAGTGGGCTGTGAGCGAGAAGCAATTAAAGAAGTATTGAATACGCGAGCTGTCTCGTCAAAAGGATGGGATGCCAGGGGGTTGTGATTTTCTAAGGCCAAATTTGGATTCATGGAATAAGAATTCTTCTGCATCGGTTTATCATTTTAGTCTCTTGTTGTCGGAGCACCGAAGATACTCATAAGGGGCGAAGTTCGACAAGCGTTTCGTATAGAAAAGTAGTCAAGACTTTTTTAGGTTGTGATAATGAATTTATATATGGAACGAAGAGAAATCGATATGAATTACACGGACTGTTTTGAAAAACGCCACATTGGCCCCAACGCCGAAGACATCTCAAAAATGCTAAAAGTGATTGGTTATCAAAATACTAGTCAGCTCATCGATGCGACGGTGCCCAAGAAAATTCGAATTTCAAAAAAACTGGATCTTCCGAAACCACTCAGCGAGTTTGAAGTGATTCAAAACGCTCGCTCCATCGCGGGCCTAAATCAGATTTTCAGAACTTTTATTGGAATGGGGTATTCCGATACGATTACCCCGCCCGTTATACAACGAAACGTGCTGGAAAATCCGGGCTGGTATACCCAGTACACTCCATATCAGGCTGAAATATCCCAGGGGCGACTTGAAGCCCTATTGAACTTTCAAACTCTAATTAAAGATATGACAGGCCTGCCCATTGCAAACGCTTCGATGTTGGACGAGGGAACAGCAGCAGCTGAGGCGATGACATTATTTTACAGCAATAAGGGGCGACCGCAGGGCGGAGTGTTTTTTGTCTCATCCCAATGTTTTCCACAGACCATTTCTGTAGTAAAAACAAGGGCTCGCCCACTTGGAATCGAAGTCGTCGTCGGAAATCACGAAACGTTTACTTTTAGCGATAAGGTTTTTGGTGCGTTGGTTCAGTATCCACACGCTGAGGGCGCGATTGTTGATTACCGAAAGTTCATCGAAGGAGCTCATCAAGCAGGGGCACTCGTAGCCATGGCCGCTGATCTTTTAGCCCTGACACTTCTAATTCCGCCCGGAGAGCTCGGGGCAGATGTTGCACTGGGCAATACCCAAAGATTCGGTGTCCCTTTTGGGTACGGCGGTCCCCATGCCGCTTATTTTTCAACCAAAGAAGAATTTAAGAGATTGATGCCAGGTCGTATTGTTGGGGTTTCTCAAGATGCCGAAGGTCGCCAAGCAATTCGATTAGCCCTTCAAACGCGCGAACAGCATATTCGTCGAGATAAAGCTACGAGCAACATTTGTACCTCACAAGTACTACTTGCCGTGATGGCGTCGATGTATGCCGTTTATCATGGCCCAAAGGGCCTTAAGCAAATTGCCGAACGCGTTCGTCGCATGACAGTGATGTTGAGCGACGGGCTTAAAGCCCTCGGCTATTCAACGGGCGACCAGCCTGTTTTCGATACTCTTCGAATAAGTTTAGGAAAAGCAAACGCGGCTGAGATCTGGGCTCAGGCTGAAGCAAAAAAGATCAATTTAAGAAAAATAGATGATTTGACTATTGGTGTTTCATTAGGAGAAACCGCAAGCGTAAAAGACTTAGAAGATCTTTTGGCGATTTTTGCAGCGGGAGTTTCGACGTCAACTCCTGCGCTGAGCGAATTAGCGAAACGCGCTGTGCCGACTCTTTCAGTGGCTTTCGCACGCAAGTCACCTTATCTAGAGCATCCTGTTTTTAACTCATTTCATTCTGAAACGGAGATGTTGCGATATCTTAAAAGGTTGGAATCAAAGGATTTGTCACTCACAACTTCTATGATCCCCCTGGGTTCTTGTACGATGAAGCTCAATGCCACCGTTGAGATGATTCCCGTGACCTGGCCCGAGTTTGGGGGAGTTCATCCCTTTGCGCCTGAAAAGCAGGTGCGAGGATATAAAGCATTAATCATGGAACTTGAGGCAATGCTTTCAGAGGTAACGGGTTTTACGGCAGTATCTGTACAACCTAACGCGGGCGCTCAGGGAGAGTATGCCGGTTTATTGGTTATTAACCAGTTTCATGAAAGCCGAGGAGAAACGCATCGTAATATTTGTCTGATTCCTCGATCCGCACACGGCACCAATCCTGCGAGTGCGGCCCTTGCTGGAATGCAAGTAGTGGTCGTTGAATGCGATAAGCAGGGAAACATAGATCTGTCGGATCTCAAGGCCAAAGCAAAAGAGAATGCAAAACATCTAAGCTCATTGATGATCACCTATCCGTCGACCCATGGAGTGTTCGAAGAAGCCGTGACCGAAATCTGTGCAGTCATTCATGAAAATGGTGGGCAGGTTTACATGGATGGCGCCAATATGAACGCGCAAATCGGATTATGCAGGCCTGGGGACTTTGGTCCGGACGTTTGCCACCTCAATTTACATAAAACATTTTGCATTCCACACGGTGGCGGTGGCCCCGGTATGGGTCCCATTGGAGTGAAAGCGCATCTCGCGCCTTTTTTACCTGGGCATCCAGTAATTGCGACTGGCGGAAAGCAGGCCATTGGTCCGATCTCTGCCGCACCCTGGGGCAGCGCAAGTATTTTGCCTATTTCTTGGGCCTATATCAGACTCATGGGGGCGGATGGACTGACGCATGCAACCGAGGCGGCGATTATAAATGCAAATTACATCGCAAAGCGGCTCGAAAAATATTACCCCGTTCTCTATAAAGGCAAAAACGGTACTGTGGCGCATGAATGTATTTTTGATTGTAGGCAATTTAAAGATTCGACGGGAGTCGAAGTAGAAGATATTGCAAAACGTTTGATGGATTATGGGTTTCATGCCCCCACGATATCTTTTCCAGTTCCCGGCACACTGATGGTTGAACCCACGGAGAGCGAGTCGTTGCGAGAGCTCGATCGATTTTGCGAGGCGATGATTGGAATTCGTGAAGAAATTGCCGAGATCGAATCAGGCAAAGCCGATCGTGCAAACAATGTTTTGAAAAACGCGCCGCACACTGCGCGGCAGGTGACAGCTACCGAATGGAATAGACCTTACTCAAGGGAAAAGGCCGCATTTCCAGTGCCAAATGTTCGCGAACATAAGTTTTGGCCTTCAGTAGCACGCATTAATAACGTCTTGGGTGATCGCAATCTGATTTGCGCTTGCCCACCCATGGATGCATACGGCTGAAAAGTTATTTTAACGTGTCGACAAATTTAGTGTAAGCGCTAGCGTCCATGAGATCTGACATGGAGGCCGGATCGGTAATTTCGAGTTTGATCATCCAGGCATTGCCGTGCGGGTCCGAATTTATTTTTGCAGGATCTCCGGTTAATTCTGCATTTACGGCGGTTACCTTACCCGTAACTGGCGAATAAAGATCCGACACTGCTTTAATGCTTTCGACGACTCCAAACGTTTCGCCTTTTTTTAGCTGGCGGCCCACTGCGGGCAATTCGACAAAAACGATATCCCCTAGCGCGCTTTGCGCGTGATCCGTTACGCCGACGGTTATATTTTTACCCTCTACCTTTGCCCACTCGTGGTCTTTGCTATATTTAAGATCGTTCGGAAATTTCATATTCTCTCCTGTGGTTTTTCAATAATCTTTTTTATAAAAAGGTGTGGCTACAATTTCGGCCGGAACCTTGGCGCCCCGCACATCGACCGTGATTTTCGTGCCAATCTTGGCATAAGCCGGGGGAACATAGGCGATCGCAATGTTTTCTTTGGTCGAGGGAGATTGAGTTCCGCTCGTTACTTCGCCGAGCTCAATTGTGCCATCGGGAGTAAAGACTTTGTAATGCTGCCTCGGAATGCGTTTGTCTAGGAGTCTTAGGCCAACTAATTGTCGTTTGGGTCCCGCTGTTTTCATGGCATCAATCGGGGGCCTTCCAAAAAAATCTCCCTTATCGAGTTTTACGACCCAGCTTAAGCCCGCTTCGATGGGATTAGTATCGTCAGTAAGCTCGTTACCGTATAGCGGATATTTCATTTCTAATCGTAAAGTATCGCGAGCGCCCAAGCCGCAGGGTTTAAGGCCGAGGGGGGACCCTGTTTCTATCATCGCGCGCCAGACTTCAGGGCCACGCTCCCAGGGCACGTAAACTTCAAAACCATCTTCGCCCGTGTAACCTGTGCGCGCAATGATCGCAGGAATTGATTTTAAAATCTTACACTCAGCAAACCAATAGGTGATTATAGGGGAGAGAGGCGTTTCAGTTAATTTTTGTAAAATTTCTGAAGCTTTGCGGCCTTGGATCGCAATCTGAGTATATTTAGCGCTTTCGTTTGTGAGCGAAAATTGTGCTTGGCCATTTTTAAAACGCTTTTGAACGGCCTGCATGTGAGAAAAATCTTTTTCGGTGTTACTCGCGTTTACAACTACTAAAAATCGATCCTGCGCACGGCGGTAAATAACGAGGTCATCTACTATTCCGCCTTTTTCGTTACACATCACGGTGTATTGGGCTTGACCAACAGCGAGTTTAGTAACGTTATTGCTAACTAGATAATTGAGAAAGCTCTCAGCATCGGTGCCTTCGACATGAACTTCGCCCATGTGGCTAACATCAAAAAGTCCGCAGGAGTTTCTGCAGGCGGTGTGTTCATCGAGAAGTCCCGTGTACTGAAC
>CAYJBA010000231.1:0-4990 GCA_964367865.1 uncultured Bacteriovoracaceae bacterium
GCATACGATATCTCTACGTGACTGGAGTTCAGACGTGTGATCTTCCGATCTTCAAACGCTTCTGTAAAAGTTGTTCACGTTGAGAATACGTCTGCGCAAACCAAAAAGGAACTGATCGCTGTTCTCAGAGAAAACGAAAAATCAGCAAAGGATTTTGTCATCGCGAATTTTAATCAAAAATTTTTTACGGACGATGCAGAAGCGGGCCACATAGCACCGATTGCAGCATATGACGCCGAAAAAGAACGGGTTCTGATTTTTGATCCGGATCGGGATTATTTTGAACCCTACTGGATTTCAATGGATACTTTCTTGGCGGGAATGGCCACTTTAGATAAAGGGGCAAAGGCCTATCGAGGTTACGTCGTTATTCGCTTAGGAAATGAGTAAAGGCATCAAGCAGCCGTCCACGGCATCCGTAACCGACCCTGACTGCGATGCCAGCACCGGATTGCCTGGGTGCCTGTCTGGCTGCTTACCAGATCTGATTTCTGTTGCCTGACTGAAGATTTCAACTCACTCTGAGTTAATGAAAGCCAAGGAAATACTCGCAAAACCTTTATCCCCATTTTTCTCATTTTGGTTTGGCCTCACTTTACCCCTGCGCTCTCTGGGCGTGATTCTAAATTCGCCTAGGCTCATGGTTTGGAGTTTATTTCCGATTACCTTAACGCTCGCGCTTTACTATTATCTCATTCGACATATTCAAACTGCAGCCGAAGCCGGAATCACCGCTTATTTTAATTCTTTGGGCTGGAACCCCCAAGGCTGGGGTACGCTGGGGCTAGTCATTCTCACCAAAGTTTTGATTCTGGTTTTAGGGGCATTTACTTTTTCGGCGGCTGCCGGAATTTTGTCCTCCCACTATAACGATTTTTTGGCCGAGGCCGCTGAACCCCTGGCAACTCCCCCTCTCCCAGCCGTGAAAGCCGGCACTTTTTCAATCAGACTTAGGCTGATCGGAATCGATATTTTAAAAACTCTGTTCGCCACCGCTTTGACTTGGGCTTCGATTCTTGTTTCTTGGATTCCAATCCTGAATCTCATGGCACTGATGATGACTTTCTTGCTCGTTTGCTTTCAATTTATTAGCTACCCCCAAACCAGACGAGGCGAAGGAATTGGACCCGGGGTTCAGTTTCTTTTTAGACATCTCTTTTCATGCCTGGGATTTGGCGCGGCGTTTACTTTTTTATTTGCGATACCCATTGTTTCGAGTTTTGCCATTCCCTTGGCAGTCGTTAGCGGTACCCTTCTTTACGCCCGGGCAAAACCTGCCTATTGATTACCCCTCTCTCCCTGCCGAAGAGTTTTTGAGCAGGGAGGCTCAGGTTCATGTTGAAAGTCGTGCTTATTGTTCTGATCAGTGGTCTAATCACGGGTTGTCGCATCGGTAACCACGTTTCAAAAGCAGAATTGCTCGACCCCTACCAGTATTTCGAAACCGCTCCACAGACTCTCGCCTTTTGTGCTGAGACAAACACCACTACTTGTAAAGCGGCGGCAACTAATATGGTGCAATGGCCCTTGGTTTCGACAATGACCAATCCAGTTCGATTTATTTCAGACACGACTGCTGGCATAGGCGAGCTCGTTTCGTTTTACTCAGAAAAGCGAGCACTTCCAGTGAACTTGCTTCCGAACAACGGCATTTCCTACAAGGGTAGAAGCACTCCCGAGGCATTTTGGTATACCAATGACTGCACCTGGAACATCTATCTGGACCAAGTTGGAAAAATCACATACTCAGATGGACCTTGGTCCTCGGGTATGCAAAACCAAGTTCACTTAAGTGGTCGCATTGAACTCAATGCAATTGTCGTTTCCGAATTTAAAGGCACCTGCGGCCCGACATTTATCGAAATGCAAAACTGTTATTTAGATATTAATCAATGCGGCGGGGCCACCCCTGATGTAAACGAAACGGCACAGGGCATCGTTCGAGATCTTTTTGATGCCTATATTCAGGCCGGAGTCATGACCAGCACGGATATATCGAAAATCAAATCAGTCTCGTTCCAAGTTCTCTACCAATAAAGCTTATGGTATTGGGTAAAATATGCGCCAATCCAATATCATCTTGCTGGCTAGTCAGAACCGCGAAAAATACGAGGAGTTTAAAACTCTCTTCTCTAGCTACCCCGAAGTAGAGATTACTCCCGCAAACGAATACATCCGAAATCTCGAGGGACTAAAGTACGTTGAGCGCCATGATACTTATCTTGAAAACGCGATGGCAAAAGCCAGATTAGTCAATCAGGCTGCCCATTATGCGTCCCTTGCAGACGACTCAGGTCTTGAATGTGCAGCTCTAGGCGGAAAACCAGGTGTGAGAAGTCACCGCTATGCGACTCCTAGACCTGGGCTTTCTCAGGACGAGGCCAATACTCAGTTTCTAATTAAAGAAATAGGAAAATCCACGCGAGACGCGAGGTTTGTCTGTACCTTGGTCCTACTCATGGAAGGAATCATGCTTCAAGCCACGGGAGTGGTAGAAGGTACGATCATCGATTGCCCTCGCGGAAAAAACGGATTTGGTTATGACCCTGTCTTCGTTCCTAAAGGATCAAATAAAACTTTTGCGGAAATGACAGCTAATGAAAAGAATGCAATATCTCACCGCGCAAAAGCGGTTCACGCACTCATGAACCAGGTGCGGACGCATGCGATCGTGTTTGCGAAGCCTTAAGGCCGCCAGACACTTCGGTAGTAAATCAATTTGAGATATTCTTGAAGCGTGACGTGAATTCCATGAACTCCGCTCCGCCATTCGCCGGGCTCAAAAGGCTCTTGAAAAACAGAAAGAGTTTCTATCGCAAGCGGCGTTTTGCTCTTTTTCAAGACCTGTTCAAAAATATAGCGGGCCCGTTTCATGTGATAGGGCGAAGTCATGAGTAAAACACGATCCCAGTGGTGCAACTCCGCATAGCGCAAAAGCCAAAGGGCATTGGCCTCGGTATTGAAACTCTCTTTTTCAAGCACTACGGTTTCGGGATAAATGACCCCACGGACCCCGCGCCTCAGATTTTTTAAAAAGTCCCCCCAGGTAGATTGGTGGCCCATTCCGGAGATATAAAGGAGGGGTGGCCTTTCAGGAACTGGAGATCGGCCTGCTCCGGGAACCACGCCCTGAGAGAGTTCCCAATAGCGGTACCAGATATCACCTGCTGCGACGATTCGACCCCTTCCGCCAGCTAAACAGACTATGGCGTCTACACGAGGAAGGTGAACCCCATCGACCGTGTCTTGATATTCGTAAATTTCGCCCGCCAGAATAAAGGCCAAGATCAAAACACCTGAAACAATCCCGATCACCAGAGTCCAGGCGTAAATCAGCCACCTCTTGAGGGCCGGACGCGACCCCAGAAAGGCGTTTTTTTGATCAGTCGTGCGGCGCTGTGGGGATCGGGTACCCATCCTTCTATTTTCCATATCCGAGAGATAAGCTCAATCTCTCATGTGATTTTTAGTGATTTTTTCACCCTTGCCAAAGCCTAACGAATCCACTAGGGTAAGGCCCTTATTGCACTCTGAAAGAAGGGTTTTAGCCATGGCACGTGTATGTGAATTTTGTGAAAAACGCCCCGTTACCGGGAACTTAGTATCTCACTCCAATATCAAAACGAGAACACGCTGGGTCCCCAACCTCAAGCGCATGAAAGCCGTTGTAGCTGGGACCACCCGCACGATTCGCGTCTGCACTCGCTGCATTCGTACGGGCCTTGTTAAGCGCCCCACGAAACGTACGTACGTTGCTAATAAGACGGCGTAAGTTTTCAACGCAAGACCTTTATTCCATTTTGAGATCATTCAGGGAAAAACAGATGTCATTGATTCGCCTTTTTATTGCTGTAAATTTGATTTGCCTCGCATTTTCCAATTTAGCAGTCGCTACTTCGGATTGCGATGACCTTGAGACCACTTTGGTTGCACAAAAATGCGAATTCAACGAAAAATGTGGAACCTACCTCATGCAGTTGCAGTATTGTTACACCCAAAAAGATTTTGCTCAGATGAGGCGCGGCCAGGCGACTCTTTTAGCTTCTCAGTCCACGGTTCAGGACCTGATTAGTGTGGTGGCGCTGGTGCGAGCTGAGCATCAGTTCACGCCGGTTCCATTAAACACCCTAACAATTCCAGGTGCAGTTGGTTTGGCTAATATTTACTCACCCGTTGAAGTGGATTCGGCCATCGCACTCCTCATTCATCAATATAAATTTACACCGGTGGATCGGGCGGATTTAAATATTCGTGCTGCACTTTCTAAAATACGCGGAAATTAAGCCTACTGATTATGACACTCAGGCATTGTCAGACCCATTTACGAGGAGAAGCTTGTATGCGGAATTTTGAAATTCTATCCATTGGGCTCCCGACTCTTGCAATCGCAATGCTCAGCTCGGCAACTACGCTTGCCGCACAAAAGGCGGATGTAGGCACAGCCGCAATCCCAGATGAGGTTCAAAACTGGATAAAGCACTCGCATCAATGCTGGGGCACCAAAAATAAGAATTCAAATAACGAAAAACTACGGTGTTCGAGTCTCGAAAGCCGGGAGCGAGGTCTAAGAGAAAAATATAAATTCAGATCGGATGTCCTCAAAGAAATCGATCAAGTCACAAACAAATATAACGATGTAGACTAAGTTCTACGGAGACAATATATGAACCCAATTGAAGAATTTTTTAATGATGCCAAGAATCTCCAAAAATCGCTTTCAGTGGCGATCGCAATTTTTATAGTAATCGTCATATCCACGGCTGGAACTTTTATCATTCCGCCTGGTCATCGTGGCGTACTTGTAACCATGGGAAAAGTCTCATCGATTTTTGCTCCAGAAGGGTTTGGGTTCAAAAGCCCATTTATTACGACTGTTGTCCCCGTTTCTATTAGGCAACAGACAAAAACGGCGCAGGCGGATTGTTACTCATCTGACCTCCAGCAAATTAATGTCGAACTCAAAATCTTGTACCGCATCCCAGATCGGAAG
>CAYJBA010000232.1:0-4928 GCA_964367865.1 uncultured Bacteriovoracaceae bacterium
GAAGATATCATTGAAAAAGTGCAAATTAGCACAAAGGGAAAATACCTTTTTTCGCGTACGAATTGGAGCGATGTCATCACAGTGGGTGTGGATTTTGTATTTGGCGGACGCTAAAAGTTTGATTTTTTTCGTTCCCAGTATTAGAGCAATTTTCTAAGTCCGTAACACTCTGCTTTGTCTGCGAAACGATCCAAAACCGTTACGTAGGGGGCTCCGCTTTGGTCTCCGTGTCCCAGCCAAACTGTTTTATGCATAGTGACCTGTTGCCAACACGGAAGGCTTGGATTTTGTCCACACCACTTTAAGCCTCCATTACGTAACGTAAAATGTAAGTCCAGGTTTGACGATTGAAGGTCTTCAGCGAAAGACAGGTCATGTTGTTCAAACGAAAAATCATACCCTCCGCTTCGAATTCGAAGCGAATGGTTGATGGAGCTTTCAACCTGACAGCGGTCCCCGTACCGGTCGACTCCATGATAAGTTCCTGGAGGGAGTAGGTGAGAAACATATTTAGATACCGCAGTCCCAATTTCGAGATCCGCATTGCGAGGATTAATGGCCGGCATAACTACTAAAAACGTGAGAGCAAAGGAGATCACGAGCAAGGTGATGGAGTCGCTCAAAAAATCAATAAGACGAACTGACTTTAGAGATCGAATCTTGTTTAGTTTCATTTTCTCCTACCGCCCATCTCTCGAGACAGATAAAAGCAAAGCAGGTGCCACTCTTGGTCACCTACACTTACTTGATTAAGTCTCGAAGAGGACTAGGGATTCGAGTTAATATAGGTCTAAAAAACTGAAGACGGTTTGCGCACCTGTCTAAAAGTTCTACAAGTTTTTGAAAAACTCAAATTTAAAATATAATAATATTAAACAGTTAGAGATGAGTTTTAGGGCCTGTTCTTTGCAGCTTAGTAGCTCAGGGGGAATTTCTGCAATGTTCGGGGTATATAGGTCCACCCATACATATATAGGTGCGCGCATCTCTTTATTGGTGTGTTCGGGAGTATTACTTCTCCTGGGTACTTCCTGTAAGCAGGTGTTTACCTCTGATTATTTTCGAATGGCTATAAAGGCCGAGAAGTTTCCAATGAGCGCTCAGACGATTCAAGTAAGGCAGAAAGTCGTGAGCAAACCGATCGATATTTTATTTATTGTCGATAACTCAGGAAGTATGTCTAACAATCAGGCTGAACTGGCTGCAGCTTTTACGGGTTTCGCAAATAAATATATTAAGAATGCAGAATGGGATTTAAACATTGCGACCATTACTACTGATACCTATCTAGCCGGCACCTCTGCTACCTATCCTGTTACGCCTGCCAAAAATTACGCGGCATTAGATGTGGGTGTGCATGATGGTCCCCGACCCAGTTTAAACGTGATGCCAAGAAGTGGTAAGCCGCTCCTTTCGACGCTACCGCCTGTGGGAACCTTGGCGGATACGACTTTGGTCAATCAGCTCATTTCGGATCTTCAGATCAATGCAAAACCAGGTATTAATGGATCAGGTCTAGAAAGCGGACTGCTTTCGATTATTAAGTTTATCGAAACTAACGAAAAATCTAAATGCCTAACACCGGGTAGCGGAACTCCATGTTTGTTTCGTAAAAATTCGACACGTGTCATCATACCGTTTTCGGACGAAGTAGATAACTGCGCTAATTCCAATTCTCTTTGCGCGCTATACCCAGCAAATGCGGACCCTGCTTTAAGTCGTCCAGCGAAAGCTAAGCTTGCGATAGATGAGTTTTTTAAAACACTGGATGGATCTCCAGGTGCACTTGCGAGCGATCCTAATTACTTTGTAGTTGCACTTGTGGATACAAATGGTGGCGGGATTAGTTCCACTTTATCCAATGTCTTTTATACGGATTTTGTAACTGCTGTTAAAGCGGATACGACAAATAGTCTTTCTAGGTTTTCAGCTTCCTATCCGCTTGCAACGGGCGATGTTTCGGCGGTGCTGGATAGCTTGGGCTCGACTCTCGGGCAATTTACCTCAGTTTCTGAACAGCGCTACAGTACTTTTACCCTTTCAATTACTCCTCAAAGTAAAAATGACATCATCGTGTCGTTAATCATGGTTGACGGTGGAGTAGCACAAGTTGTGGATCCTAGCCTCTGGTCCCTAGACGGAAATACACTTTTACTCAACTCAGTATGGGCTGCTACACTTCCTAGCACCTACACAATTGAGATTCAGTACAATCCTCACATTTAATTACAATTTAGCTATTACTCAAGTAGATCTGAAAGGATGTCTTGTCGCGGTTTTTCCCACGGGGGAATAAACGAGGGGCACTGAATATTTTCAGACTTCTTTAGGTCAAGTTTAGAAAAATTTATTCGTTGGTTCGTGGTAAATCTCAGGTCAAATGCACTATTCTTATCAATTACAGGAATGCGAGCGAATCGAAGCCATGCCGAAATTTCGCAATCATTTCGGTCGGCTTGAGTTAATGTTTCAAGTTTTGCCTCATATTTTTTAATAACAATTAAACCACCTTTAAGTTCGCCTGGTGAGCTGAACCAACGTCCTTGGGGGCAGTTTGAGAGAAGGATCAGTCGCGGGGTCAAGGTCAGGTACCCTTGGCGGGTAATCCATTTGTTATTTTTCAGATCGGTTTCAGAGGTCGTAAAACTCCAACAAAAGGGTTGTGCTGGGGCGGGGGATAAAGCGATATCTCGGATTTTAATAGAATCGTTCAGCACACTTGCGCTTAAAGTTTTTACGATTAAGTCCTTGGCGTGGATAGAGGCTGACTTAAGGCAGCCTAAAAAACCCAGGACGAGCATCAATGCAATCGGGCATCGATTGGGCTCGGGCAGAAGTCGAAAAAACCACCCCGCAAAGGCAAGAAAAACCAGAAAAAATAAGTAGGTTTCTAGGGTTAAGGCGTTCATTTTAAAAAGTAGAAAAGTTAATGTTGCTAGAAGTAACGCTAGGGCGGCTCGCGAGGCTTTGGATTTTATTTGCCAAACGAGAGACATTCCGAGTACTGCCCACACTAAGGGTTCGATGATAAAGATGGTATCGCCGTAATACCATTTTGAATTCCAAGGATAAAAGGGATGAACACCATAGCTATTCCAACTATCAGCGAAAATATGCGCAATTAGCCCTAGGGTGACAAGAATTGCTGCCATTCGTTTTGTTGCAGGGTCACTGGGTTGTCTTTTAAATAGCTTCTCGACGCTGTAGAAAATAAAAAAAATGAGAGCGGCCTGAGGCAGTACTCCTATTAAGGTGTGGGTATGCCCACGGTGGTGCAGCAAATATCCCAGCGGACCGGGAGTAATTCTCGCATAAAGAAAGTCGAGGTCAGGAAAATTATTTCCCAAAAAAGATGCCCAGTGAAATACTGAGCGTGTAGATCTTCTGGCTTTCTCCCCGGTATCTTGTCGAAAGGCAAAAAAGGCAGTTTCGGCGATTGCTGCCCCAATCATCGTATGAGTTAGGTTGTCCATCGGCGAAATCAGTATATCATGTGGGAGGGAGGCATCACATGAGCGGTGGTTTTAATGTCAACAAATCCTGGATTAACTTTGAAGCGATTTCTAAATATTTGCATCCCGAAGCTGCGCTCGTCTCGTTGGGTTTGGCGCTCCTGTGTTGGGTGATCTATAAGACGTTTCTTAAGAGTGTTTCTGAGGAGCGTCATCGAATGCTTCGGCGGGCGATGAGCAATCTCCTAGGTCATGGACTCATTACCGTTTGTTTTTATGGTTTCTATTTGGGATTAAATACGCTTTCAGACGAATATTTATTTTTGGAGCGAATTGCATTGTACGTGGGGGTTGTGACGCTTTTTTGGGGGGCTGTTTTCTTTTTGAAAGGGGCGAGGCTTCTGGTCCTAGAATATCTTTTTATGAGACATCTCATGGCCCCAGTTCCTATTCTCATTGTAAATATATTTACTTTTGTATTGGCCCTTTGTTTTGGTTTGGCTTTTATTTCCGAAATATTTGGAATTCGACTGATGCCTCTGCTTGCCACGTCTGCGATTTTTTCTGCTGTTATTGGTCTTGCAGTTCAAGACACCCTAATCAATTTATTTGCCGGAATTGCACTGCAGTTTGATAACTCCTTTGAAATTGGAGATTGGATTGAAGTAAATACGAGCGGACAAAAATTTTCAGGCCGAGTGATTGAAGTCAGTTGGCGCTCGGTTTTAATGGAAGGTTATTCGGACGAGAGAATTACTGTTTCAAATCGGACCATTGCGCAAGGACAGATTACAAACTATTCATCGGGGGGAGCTCCACTTCTGAGAAGCCAGGTATTTAGAATTCCTTATGGGGCCGACCTTACTCAGGTCGAAACAGCGTTAATTGGAGCAGTGGGTTTAGTCCAAAGCGCGTTAAAAACTCCTTCACCCGTTGTTTTGTTCAACGATGCGGCTGAATCCTGGATTTCAGCGAAATTGATTTATGGTGTAGAAAATTTTGGTTCGAGCTTTAAAACAGGAGATTTAGTGATTCGCTCCGCCCTCGGTCAACTTCAAGAGTTGGGAGTCACTCTCTCGCCGTCTCGTATTAAAGTTGAAATGGAAAAGAAGTGAAATCAGGCAAGGGGCATCCGGCCGCAGGGCCTGGGCCCGGTTCTGGTATCGGTAGCTGATTAACAATGCGTAAGTTTGTAGAGCGAGGCACCGAGATGATCGGCATTCGGCTTGAGAATATGAAGTTGCTCTAGGCTTATAATTGCCTGAGTTTCTCGCAATGAACCAAGAGCAATGCGATAGAATTTCATACGATCTTTATGGGTAGGCTTTGCTGATCCCTCAGCCAAGTTTAGAGCTATACTACTCGAAGCCCTCATGAGCTGATCTTTTAGGTGGTTGGGGAGATGAACCTTTTTGCAGGCGTGGTAGTAGTTCAAAGCCAGTTGGTAGGTCCTAAAATTTTGTAACATCACGAGTC
>CAYJBA010000233.1:0-4898 GCA_964367865.1 uncultured Bacteriovoracaceae bacterium
ATACGAGATGTAGCCGTGACTGGAGTTCAGACGTGTTCTCTTCCGATCTAAGGAAGAATGGGGATGACGATTCCAAATCCCACTAGGTCTATAAAAACGACCAGAAAGATAATGAGTAGGGCGCTTTTCTTCATGTACTTAAAAACATACCCTGTAGGTAAAAATTAAACAATTAGGGAGAGCAGTTTGGCGCAGTTAGTTTCGCTTTTGCTTATGAAGAAGAGCAATCAAAAGTGCCACAAATGTTCCGGCTAATCCCGCAACAAGGACATCCGTAATAAAATGTCTGGCAGCGAGTACACGCAAAGCTCCGGTCGAAAAAGTAAGAAGCGGGGCTAAAGACGCAAAGGCCATCAGTAATAAGAGCGGTGCCTTGCGACTCAATAAGATGAGAAACAAAGCAACCATCGAGGTCGCTGTAAAGCTGGTGTGACCTGAGTAAAAAGAAGTGTAGTGGGCAGGGTCCGAGCCCATGCCCTTAGGGTCTTGAATGACAAACGGCCTTGGGCGCTGCGTAATGAGGCGGGTGGTTTCATTGAGGAGCCCGTTCCAAAAAGAGGTTTGCGCAACTAAAACCAGATCAGTTCCCATTGCTGCTAGAGCAACGGCAGGGGAGACTGCGCCGACTGCCCAAAGATAACCGCTCCAGGCCACGGGAACAGTAAAGGCAAGGATTCCAGCAGTATTTTGCGTGTAATACGAAAAAAGGTCGGCACCATCGACTTCGTTTACGAAACCTAGTTGGTCTACTGGGAGCAATGATTTTGAACTGCAGCTTGCGGGATTTTCACTGCAGTAGGGCTGAATCAATACCGATCGTGAGTGAGTAGCGCCGATCCACAAGAGTGCAGGTATTAGTGTTAACCAGACATCCGAATGACGCAGCTGCGAAGGCCGCTTAAGTAGCTGTAACCACCTTTTCAAAGTTAATTCCTTTTCTTTTATTTCTAACACGGTAAAAAGAAATATCTCATTAAGAAAAGGAGAATCAATTATGACGACTTTACAAGTTGGAGCTTTGGCACCGGATTTTAAGGCTAAGGCATATATTCCGGGCGGACAGTTCAAAGATGTGTCGCTCAAAGATTACACATCCCAGGGTAAATGGGTTTGCCTGTTTTTCTACCCTCTGGATTTTACTTTCGTATGCCCCACAGAAATTAAATCTTTTGCTGATAAAGAAATGGAATTTCGCGAAGTGGGCTGCCAGATTTTAGGCTGCAGCACTGACAGCGAGTATTCTCACAAGGCTTGGTTTGAGCGGGATCTTCCTACCGTGAAGTTTCCAGTCCTGGCGGATACCGCGCACAAGATTGCTCGCGACTATAACGTTTTACTCGAAGAAAAGGGTATCGCGCTTCGAGGGACCTTTTTAATTGACCCCAAGGGTACGCTTCAGTCGATGTCGGTCAATGCGTTAAGCATTGGTCGCTCAATCGATGAGGTTCTTAGAACATTGCAAGCGGCTAAGACCGGCGAGCTCTGTCCAGCGGGTTGGGCTCCAGGTAAGCCCACTTTAAAATAAGTACTCAATCAGGAGTTTAGGCGTTTGCGGTTATGGGCAAGTTCAAGGCCTGCCGCAAGCGCCGAGATTCTTGCGATAGACCCGTAAACGAGCTCTAGCTCCGGCTCTTCTTGCTCATCCTCTAGTTCAGTTCTTAAATCCGTCATACATAGCATTTTAAAAACCATTCCGGGCGAGTTGAGGTTTTCTTCGGCATTTTTCTCGGAGTTTGTTCTAAGAAACCCACCGATCAGCTCTCCTCCAAAAAGATAAATCACCGGCTCAGCGGGCAATCGATCAATGAGAGTGGCGGTAGGAACTCCTTCCTGAATGGCCACGCTCTGAATTTTCATTTTGTTTTTTCCGACGCTCATTTTATTTTTCGTGCGCCGATTCATGTTTTTAACCTCGTCTGTAGAGTGAACAACCATGATCCCCATTCCATAGGTCCCAGCATTGTTTTTAATGTATACAAACGGTTTGTGATCAATCGCGTGTCTCTGGTAGGCGCTGGTGGTTCGCTCCAATATTTCCTTAACGGATGCTTCTACTCGATCGACCCCTGTTCCCTCGTTAAAGTCGACTGAATCGACTTCTTGTGTATCGACTTGGATCAGCCATGGATCAATGTCGATCATTTTGGCAAACTCACCGGCCAAAATATTGTAATACTTGAAATGTTCTGACTTTTTTCTGGAATGCCACCCGAGGGTGTGACTGGGGACAATGGGCTGTGAAATGCCATCCAAACTTTTAGGGTAGCCCGATGAAAAATCATTATTTAAAAGTATCAATTCGGGCGTAAATCCGGGGACGCTTAACTCGCCTTCCTTAATTTCAATGGGATGAGCTTCTAGCGTCTTTTCGGTAGCGGATTTTAGTAAAATGGGTCCCTCAGGGGTAGATTCTGGTCTTGCCCCAAACCATCCGATCCGCACATCAAATTTTGCTTTCTTTAAAATCTGCTGAAGGTAATAAAGATTTTCAACATAGTACTGATTCTGAGTATGCGACTCTGGAAGGATCAGAATTTTTTTTGGAGTCGGGCGCTCTAAATGGGCCATCTCAGCTTCAATATGCGCACGTAATATGGGCGGTGCAGTTCTTAAATCTTCAGGACAAATATTGTTAAAACCTGCGGGAAACAGATTGCTATCCACGGGCACAATTTTAAAACCTGCGTCCCGCAGATCCACACTCGAGTAAAACGGGGGCGGTGCTTCTTTTATTTTTTTTAAATGCCAACGCGCGATTTCGGCGCGATGCTTTCGAATCTGAGTCGCGAGCAGCGTTTTAGTGAGTGCCGTCATAATTTTTCTTCGAAAGTTTTTCGACAGATCCGGTCAATTGGCTTAATGCCTCTGCCGAACCCGCGGGAAATACGGGTTTCCAGCTATGGAGAAGATCAAGCGCGCCATCGTATTTGGACTGGCAATCTTGTATTAAAAATGCGGTAAGCTCCTTTTGATATTTTGCGAGTTGGGTTTTTGTTCGATTTTTTGGACGTGTCGCTTTAGGGATGAGTGGTTTTTCGCAAGCTTTAGAGTAAGACTCAAATGCTTCCCAGGTAACCAACCTTGCTTTTTCAGACCATTTTGGATCTTGGGCCTCAGCTGTCTTCTTAAATAGGATCAGTGCCTCTAAAATACAATTGCCTCGTCGCTCGAGTTGATCTCTAAGCTGACTTTCATCCAGTGGACCAACCGATGCAAGTTTAGAGCATGTTCGGGTTTTAATTTGTAGGTCCGTCCACTGCGCAGTGGCCATGACAGTCGAAACGCTTTCTTGAATCAATTTCTTTGCAGAGTCGAGTGTTTGAGATGCTTTACCATCTTGATTTAGTCCGACCTGGGCTCTAGCTTTTATTACGAGTGCTTCGGCCTGGGAGCTGGGGTCTGCCTGAGATTTTAAGTTCTCCACTTCTTTAGCGATGAGAAAGGCCTCATGAAAATTTTTGGAATCAAGATAAGCACGTCCGAGCCAGATTCGTCCGTCGACTCCGCCGGACGATTTTCCAGAATCGTTAATGTAATATTTCAGTGGCTTAACGGCTTCTTTGGGTCGACCCAGTTCTACTAACGTACGACCCAATAAAAAATGTGCTTTGAGATAGGCTGAATGTCCGGGATATCGATCGACTAAGCGAGCGAGGTGAAAAGCAGCATCCTGATATTTTCCAGAGAGGGCTTCGTCCTGCCCAGCTTTCCAAAGAAATTCGGATTCAGAAGGAGAGGTTGGACCTTCGCTCGTTGAAGAGGCGATTGTAGGAGAGGAGCCACCCATCGTAAAGCTAAGAATTAAAAGCCATTGCAACATGAAACAAATCCTCCACGGAGTGGACATCTCTTGCCAGTTCAGGAACCTTTGCGCAGATCTGGATCTTACTTTTTTCTAGGCCCTCGAGCACTAACTTTTCACGCTTTTGAATTGCGCGAACGACTTCAAATGCCGCGTCAAAGTTTCGATCAGGGTTAGATGGGCTAGCATTCAAGTAGGTTAGACCTCGATTAAGCGCGACTCCGTCGAAATGAAACTGGTGCTCTTTAACTTGTTCTATAAATCTTAGCCCTTCTTGCAGCGTGTCAGGAGATGGAGTGGTGACCATGATAAATCCCACGTCGGTTGACTTAAGAGTGGCAGTAATTCCTCTTAAGTTCGCTGTAAACGCGACCTGAACTTCAAAGAGGCCGGCGGCAAAATCAAACAAATGAGTCATAAATCCTGCACCGGTTAGCTTTTCTAAAATACCCAGTGCCTTTCTCATTCCGGCTGAGACTAATTTGTTAGTCGGAAGGACTAACCAGCGGATCAGTCGCTCTTCGAAGAGTCGCGCTAAAAGTTGAGGCGCTTTAAGAAACGCGAGTGTGTTTCTACTCGGGGGCGTGTCCAATATTATGATGTCAAACCGATTTTCTTGGACCAGAGCATTGAGTCGCTCGAGTGCCATATACTCATTCGTACCTGAAAATTCATTGGTAAAAATCTGAAAAATCGGATTTCGCATAATGCGTTCTGCGGTTGCAGGATTAGGCGCGATTTCATGGAGAAATGCCTCAAAGGTTTTTCGGGTATCGGGCATGATCGCCCAAACTTGGCCCTGAAGTGATCCGAGCTCGGGATGATGTTCAGAAAGTGCTTCTTGAACGTGTTGAGTCAGGTCAGTGGGTTCATCGCCTAAGTGAGACAGACCTAATGCCCCAGCCAGACGTTTTGCTGGATCGATCGTAACGACAACCGCTTTTTTTCCGAGCATTGCTGCACGAAATGCAAGAGCAGCGCTGAGAGTAGTTTTTCCGACGCCTCCCGTTCCACATGTAATTAAAATTTTTCTAGATTTTAGGAGGTCGTCAATCACGCATAGCCTCGTGTTTTAATCTGCCGGAAATCATCTGTG
>CAYJBA010000234.1:0-4884 GCA_964367865.1 uncultured Bacteriovoracaceae bacterium
GAGCAATCAGAACCTTGACACGGTAGGGGTCGCTGGTTCAATCCCAGTCGAGCCAACCATTTTTTTAGTGGCCCCCTACATTTGGTTAAGGGACGCGTTATCTCTCAATGCGAGGAAAGTGCCACGAAAAATACGCCTACTACCATTGCGATGCTGGCAGCGAGGAATTTACCTTCAGGGTTTCTCTTTTCTTTTAAGTGCTCATATATCGAGGCCGCAACAGGAACTAGTGCGCAAACGGCAACGAGGGCAGTTAGTCGCTCATGTTCCAGGGCGTATGAAAATAGGCACATGGATAAGAAGCTAAGAAGGGATACTCCAATGAGTCGGGTTCTAAATTGTTTCACCTTTAAATGATCTACTGCTGATGTGGATGGTGTTTTTAAAACGCCAACAACAATTGCTAATAATAAAGTAACCAGTCCTGCTACAACTCGTACAAAGGTTGCCATAGGTGCCGTGAGTAATGGGTCCACCAAAAATGCTTTTCTGGTATAAATCATTCCAAACGAGTCCAAAAAAACTGCCAAAAGCGCAATAAAGAGGTAGAAGGGCCGTGATTTAAATTCTCTTGAAGCAGATTTTCTTTCTAATGAAAGCAAAATCATGCAAATAGCTAAGAGTCCTAGAGCAGTCATTTCTCCCAAAGTAATTTTTTCCCCAATTAAAATCGCAGACTGAAGTGAAACTACTGCCGGTTGAAATGCGTAAACCATTGTAAAACGCGAAGCGCCCATGCTCGAGAGCATTTTAAAGGCAAGGACTTCAGCTATACCAAAACCAATGATACCGCTAAAAAATAGAAACTGAGCAGCTTTAAAGTTGGGCCAAGGTCCGGACGTAAATGAAAGCGTCAGAGCAAAAAGAAACAGAGAGACGACTAGATGATAATAAACAATTCGTAAGGCTCCGAGGTGTTTTTCAAGCTCTAAAGTCGCGTGAGTTATATAAAGATAAATCAAGCTCGATAAAAATGCCGCGGCAATTGGCATGACTCCACTTACCGATCTTGCGGACAAGTAAAATGGTATCGATCCATTTCCTGATCGTTAGACACTCCTCTGAGATCAGGGCTGTGATCCAATAGGTTGTCCCATTGGGTAATCCGATTTGTTAAATCAGAAACGTCCATCTGAGATATTATGGCGCCGCTGTATCCCAAGTAATGCCAACAGGTCCAAGCGCCGTAATCCCAATAAACATGGGTACTCATAAATTGAGTATTGGGCTGGACATAGTCAATAATCCATTTTGTGTAATTGGCTGTGCCGGAGTTCTCAACGTAATCGTGAACATTTGATGTATCAACTACACCTACGCTCCAGCCTTTATTATGAATTTCTTGAAATACCGATCTAACCGCACCTTCATCTTTAAAATCTAGAATTTTTGTAAAAATTTTCTGATTTTTAGCTAGGCCAAACACGACCTGATAAAGTTGTTTATCAAAAAGATAGTTATAACCGAAGAAGGGGTCGGTGGGTTGGATGGACTCTGTGGCCAGTTTTTGAAACCCTGATTCCCATTCGTAGTTATTTCGGACATAGGTATTCCAATATTCCCATTCATTTGCGTCTTCTAAAATCTTTTGATCTGCCACATTTTGACCTGGAGCTCTCAATTTCCAATCAGCGGCCGTAGCTGCTAACCGAAGATTTCGATAGTCCTCGATGCACGTACTGGCTGCAAGTAGCGCCTTATTAATTTGCACGAAATGAGCGACATCAGGATCTAGATCAATCACGTAAAGGGCGGTTGCTCCAGTTACCGCCGCTCCCATAAAACTTCTCTCCGTCCCCACAGAAACGTAAACCCCATGATTGGATTGCTTATGAATCGAATAACCGATGATGGGATGGTGCTCATTGGGAGCAACCCAGGCCATTCTGGTCTTTATGTCAATCGACTGGATTGAATTTTGTGAACCTTCACTGCTGTTGAAAGAAAAAAGTACTATTAAGCTGAAAACAAAAGTACTCGAAAATCGCATGATCCCCTCCATGGGAAATATTTAAATATTGTCATTAAATTTTAGTGAGAAGTATTTTGGTTCACAATGGGCATTAAATTCCTTCAAATCGAGGTTTGACTGTTCAGTTTAAATGAAAGACGTTAAACTTTTTCGGAATGGCCGAAAGTTCTGCTACATCTGAGTCTGGAGAGTCTAACTCACGCCTCGTCGCTGGAGCCCAGGCTCCTTTATTTGAAGCGCGAACTTACAATGGTGCTCCAATTATTTTGGAACAACTTCAGGGAAAAAAGGTGTGGTTGATTTTCTATAGGTACTTCAATTGTCCGCTTTGCATGCATCACATGTTTGATATTTCAGAGCAGTATCAAAAAAATGTCGCGAAAAACTGCGAAGTATTGGCGGTTTACGAGTCAATTCGATTTAAAATCCAGTCGAACTCAAAATAGCGTAAATTTCCAACCTTTCCGCTCAGTTCAGACCCTCAAAAGGAACTTTACCATCTTTATGGAGCAGAATTAAGCACAGGTGGGATTTTTCATCCGCAAGTGATTTTTAAATTCGTTAAAGCCTTATTGAGTGGGTTTCGACAGGGTCGAGTTGAGGGAGAGCTCAGTCAAGTTCCAGCTCATTTTTTAATTCATGAGGATGGAAAAATTCATACTGCTTATTATGGAAAAAATATTGCGGACCAGATTTCCTGGGAAAGCGTGTTCGCATTTCTCGAGGAGCCCCGCCGGGAACCACCAAAAAAAGATAAACAAAAATAATCGTATGAGTTAGGTTAGCCCCTCTTGCTTTAACACTTTCGCCACCGCCGGCCGTGCCGCGACCCGCGCTCGAAAATTTTGAATATTTTTGTAAGGCGTGATTGGAATGTCGAGCCATTGAGTCCAACCCGTGACTATAAATGCATACGCATCAGCAGGAGTAAAAGTGTTACCCATCAGGTATTCTTTATTTGCTAATTTTGAGTCCAAATAGGTCAAAACCTTATTTGCATTATCTATTAAAAATTTTCTATAAATAGTTTGAACGGCAGGATCAGTTGAAATGCCCTTGATTGAAAAAAAAGCGCCAACGCTCTTGTGTAGGTCTGTAGAAACAAAAGCAAGCCAGTTCATGGCTTCCGCACGTTCAAATGTACCTGGAGTGGGTAATAGTTTCGTGTCTGGAGCTAGGTCGGCGATATAGGTTTGAATCGCGATGTTTTGATCCAGTTGTTTGCCACTTTCGGTGACTAAAATGGGAAGTGTACCCAAAGGATTTAATTTTTCTACCAGGGCTATATTAGGATCAGAGGTATTGTCCCAGTCAACTTCAACCGCCTCATATTTGAGTCCGGACTCTTCGAGCGTAATGTGACAAGCAGTGGAACACGAACCAGCCGAGTAATATAGTTTCATAGGAATTCCTTAAAGTAGTGAAATAAAAATAAAATATTCTTCAGGTAAATCATCAAAATTCATAGGTGATTTGCATTTAGGACAAGTTAACGTAGGAACTTCTAGTTTATTTTTTATGAGCTCATCCGTCATTACAAGCTGTTGAAACTGGGCTTTGCAACCTGTACATAAGTAAGGAAGATAAAACGAATCAACCGGAGCACCAGAACGAAAATTTCTGATCAGGTTAACTTGTTCCATAATCGTAGGAGAGCATTCAAAAAAGCGGAATTGAATGCCACGTTTTTTTAAATTTTCGAAATAAATAATCCAACCCCGAACCCCAGCCGAATTGAGTCTTCTAATTTCTTTGCATCCAAAAGCTACTTTTTTTGAATCTATGGTTCCAATTGCTTGTTCCATAGGAGGGGTTTCATCTATTGTCCCTTCCAAATGAATCACTAGAGTATCGCCCTTGGTTTCTTTTTTAACGGTGAGCATTGAGTCAATTTAGCCATGTTTTCAACGTTTTTAGAAGGTGGATTTGTTGTTTATGAGTAAAGAAAAACTGTATCTAACGAGGTGCGCCAAATAGCGACTTGATATTGATTGACAGCTCTTATTCCATTCAATAATTCTAGCGATTAATTAAAAACTAGAGGTAAGCCCAAAATGAAAAAAAATGTTTCGATCTTGGCCTTGGCACTAAGCCTATTTTTGCCCTCCCTTGTGAAGGCTTATGAACTTTCAAACCAATTTAAAGCTTACGGATGCGATCATTGGAGATGGGTGAGCGGAGTGAATGATTTTCAAACATGCCATCTGAATAATGGTTCTGACTATGTTTGCCGATATATCACGCAAGGTGTGGTCCTTGACGATGGTCATTGTGATGGCGCGCGAGAAAGCGCAAAGGACCTCGCCATTAAAAAATGTAGCGGCGCGGGCTTTGCTACTTGTAAGGTAATCGACCTAGGTCAAGCAACCGTTTTTGTATTGCGCTTGTCCAGTGACGGAGCAACGTATTCTACAGGGTGTGAGGTTCATGATTTAGTCGTCGAGGGAATGTAAGAGAGTACACGCAATGAAAAGGTCCCTGGATGTTCAAAACAAATATTGGCTAGGTCGATGGGAGCGCGGCGAAACCGGATGGCATCAATCCGAGTTCGAACAAGAGCTGATTCATTTTTTTTCAGAAATGCCTCCCACGCGGGTGCTAGTTCCCCTTTGTGGCAAATCTCTGGATTTGGTCTGGCTAGTCTCTCAAGGTCATGAGGTCATTGGAGTTGAGTTGAGCGAAAACGCGTGCCAGGCGTTTTTCGATGAAAATAAAATATCTTCCGTAGTCAAAGACGCCGGTCTTTTTCGAGTTTATCGTGGTGACAAGCTAACTTTATTTTGTGGCGACTTCTTTGATTTTTCACCACACCAGTTAGGAAAGATAGGCGCTATCTATGACCGAGCCGCTCTTATTGCCCTACCATCTGAAATGAGAGTTAAATACGTGGCTCATATCAAAGCCCTAATGAA
>CAYJBA010000235.1:0-2122 GCA_964367865.1 uncultured Bacteriovoracaceae bacterium
GTTTCGAAAGATTCACTGGCCGATGATTTCTATTCGTTTAATGAAGAGCGCATGATTTTTTATGGACGTCGAAAAAAGAGAACATTTAAGATTGGCGATACCGTCAAAGTTCGAGCAATTCGGGCTGACTTAGATCGTAGACAGATAGATTTCGGCTTGATTGACACCTAAGCCTACCCCTGAGATCCTAAAAGAGAATGAAATGGATTCGTACTGGAATGCAGCTGGGCCAGGCAGTTAAGAACGTCCAGCGTTTGCGCCAAATCATTACGGTGCTAGGTAAGCATGGCTTCGCAGACGTTGTTTATCGAATGAACCTAGGGAAATTTTTGCCTACCCGCTTAGCCGCTTTTGCGGAGAACCAGGCGGCCACCCCCATTCCTGAAAGATTACGACAAGCATTCGAAGAGTTAGGGCCAACATTCGTAAAACTGGGTCAACTCATGTCCACGCGTTCAGATCTATTTCCTGACGCACTGATCGAAGAATTTACGAAGCTTCAGGACAACGTCACCCCGCTTTCGTTCGAAGTTGTAAAAGCAGTTGTTGAGCGCGAACTCAAAAAATCACTCGACCAGGCCTTTGCCTCGTTTGAGAGCAAACCCCTCGCAGCCGCAAGTATTGGTCAAGTTCACGAAGCGACCTTAAAAACAGGTGAGCGGGTCGTTGTTAAAATTCAGAGACCCGAAATCGAACGAGTGATTGAAACTGACATTTCTCTCCTCGCTTTTTTAGCGGGGCTTCTCGAAAAATATGTTCCAGAAACAAGAGTAGCTAGCCCCAAAGTAATCGTGGAGGAATTTTTTAAGACACTTGCCTATGAAATGGATTTTATAGTTGAAGCCAACAACATGAACAAAATTCGGGGCAACATGGTCCCGTTTCCAGAAATTGTGATTCCAAAAGTCTATAAGGAATTGTCGACTGAAAGGATTTTGACTCTCGAGAAGCTCGACGGCATTCGGGTAAACGATCTTCGGGCGATAGATGCCGCAGGCGTAGATCGAAAAAAGATCGTCGATGTTGGAGCTAGGGCTTTTTTTCGATCCGTCATGGTGGACGGGTTATTTCACGGGGATTTACACGGAGGAAATCTTTTCATTCTTCCGGGAAATCGCCTCGGTATAATCGATTTTGGAATAGTAGGCAGGCTCTCGCAGCGTTCCCGCGATCAATTAGCCAATATGGTGATGTCGCTCTTGACAGAGGATTACGAAAATCTTTGCTATCAGTATGCAGAACTAGGTTCAGCAAACCCTGGAATCGATATTGACGGCTTTCAGCGTGAAGTGCGAAACGCACTTTCGCCCTATTTGGGATTATCCCTTTCGGATCTAAATCTCGGAAAAATTTTGATTGAAGCCACAAAAATTGCCACCAAATACGAAATCCGCGTTCCGGGCGACTGGATGATCGTATTTAAAGCAATACTGACTATGGAAGGAATGGGCCGAACCCTTGACCCTTCGTTTGATCTACTAGGAATCGGCCAAGATCTTGTAAAGGATTTAGTTAAGAGCCAGTATTCGATGGATCGAATCACCAAGGATCTGGTTTGGGTGGCAAAAGATATGTCGGTATTGCTGCAGACACTTCCGCGGCAACTCAGGTGGATGTTTAAAAAGTTTGCTTCTAACAACTACGCGATTGAAATTAAGTCTCCTGAACTCGACGCCATTCGCATGCAAATGGACGTCAATGGGCGGCGGATGAGTCTTAGTATTCTCATATCTGGACTATTTATCGCGAGTAGTATTGCGCTTCAGCACAATTCGAATCGAATGATTGCGAACTATCCAGCCATCTCTGTTATTTATTTTGCCGCAGCAACTGTATTTTTAGTCAATCTGCTATTTAAATCATTGAGATAAACAGGTTTAAGTCCCAACTGATCAGGGATAAAATACGACAGTGAGATTAACAGGCATTCCAGGTGGCACTGTCATGGGTGGAAGCATGTTTGGATTGGGCATAAAAATACCAGGAGTATTGAGCTCACCGGCACCTGGAACATGAGTCGGAGCATTACTTATATAGGTAGATAGTGAAGTCAAAGTATCAGAGCCAGAAGATTGCCCGTTTTTAGTGTCTAAGACTACAGCTTGTCTAAATGTAGAGTCAT
>CAYJBA010000235.1:2132-4880 GCA_964367865.1 uncultured Bacteriovoracaceae bacterium
TCTTTCATCACGGCTTTGATCTGAATTGGGTTTAGTTCAACGATCTTTGCCGGTTCGGCTTTTGCCGTTGCTCTTAAAACAGTGTCGCCACTCATTTGCGCCAGAGTTGTAAGTTGCTTACCCGCGGTAATTTCAATGGGTTTCGAAGGGCCTTTTGAGTGTTCTGATACGGCCACTTTTCCTGAGATTACTGTGATTTCAGTTTTAACCTCTGACAGGTTTGGACCTTTAGGTGCATTGGGCGCAGCAGGAGCGCCTGGGGTGCTAGGGCTACCTGTTTCTGGGCCATCTTTTGGCAGAGCATGAGTCATATCTGTCGTTACTAAAAACTCTGTCCCACGAACTCCCATGGTCGCAGTTTTTGTTCTCAGGATAAATTTGCCCGCAACACCTACCGGACGGTTTACTGAGCCTCGAATTTTCCCGTAATCCATCGAAAGTTGAATTTCGCGGTTATCGCCGTTTTTTAATTTGTATTCATCGATCTTAAAAAGTGTTGAACCTGAGAGATCTACAATTGTTCTATCTGTCATGAGCAATTTTACGGACGAATTACTTGCGGTGTTGAGTACATCGCCAGCAACAACCGTTTCGCCGGGCTTAAGCTCTCTTTTTTCAGTCTTATTGCGTTCATTTCTTACTAAAACTCGCCCCACGACGTTGACAGCTCGCCCTGCCTCTTCGGCACGAGCCGCCTGGCCCAAGTTAAGCACGAGGCAAGCAATCACAATGGACTTAATAGAAGCGTCGAAAAAGAGGCCATTTCTTAAAAGAATCATTGAATCAAAATCTAGCCTGGCTAATATGTGCTGACAAGAGAAAGGCGCTATATGATCATAAGATTATTGACTCCAGTAGTCATTTTATTGGGTTTAGCATTGACGGGGGGCTCGGTTGTTCGCGCTGAGATTCCAAATGCCTTAGAGCCTTTTTATTCAGAAGCAGTTATTTCTTTTAATAATAAAGAATTTGATAAGAGCCTCAAACTCCTTGATCCCCTGATCCAGTCAAATCCAGAAGTTTTAGAATTTCTTGAACTGAAAGCTCTGGCCTTTAAGGCCACAAAAAATGAGGCAGGGACGTTAGAAGTATATTCGCAAATTCTTGATAAAGGAAAAGCTGCGGGTAAGTCTCCAAAGGAACTGGCTCCCTATCATTTTGAACTCGGGGTCATTCACTTTAATAATAGTCGATATAAAGAGGCGACTCCACACCTAGTAGAGTCGGCCCGCTATAGTTTTAATGTCGCACCCGCAAGATTTTTTTTAGGAACGATCGCGTTTAAAGGAGCCAAGTGGGCTGCGGCAGAATCCAATTTTGCGGCGGTCACGGTTTCAGATGTCGATGCCCTGAGACCTGCAGCAAGTTTTTATTTAGGACAGGTCGCGCTGAAGACAGACTCGCCTTCTACTGCGATTCAGAATTTTTATGATGCAAGAAAGCAATCCCAAGATCAGTTGAGTGATACCCGCTCGAGCGAAGAGACCAAAAAAGCTGCCCAGCAAATTTTTGATGCGACAACGCAAGTTCTGAAGCCCTATGAAAATGGGCAGGCCTTTGGTGGGATCGCCCTTCTTTCTGGATATGATTCCAACGTGCTTTCAGTTCCCTCTGATGCTACTTCCTATTTTGCAAGTGGTGCTGGATCGATTAAAGAAACTCTTCAGCTTGGATTTGGGTATGCCACGGCGCCCTTAAATAGCGTGCAAATTGTTCCAAGCTATAAGGGCGGTTTTAACTACAATCTTAATTCGGACACGCGTTCGGGTGAGTTCATGCTTCACGATCTCTCCGTATATATGACCAAAAATCCGCTTGCTCGTACGAGTTATGGGCTTAAATTTCAAGCAACTCATAATTCGCAAGCTCAGGTCGATTACACGACTCAAAAAAGCTCGCTTCAGGGATATAGCCTATCCGGATCAGTAGGCCCCTATTTTCGCCATGATTTGTCCAAAAAATTGCAATTCTTTGGAGAGACTTATTTTCAGCCGCAGAAATATTTACAGGAGTCGACCGGTTACCAAGACACCAATCGCTCGGGTCGGCAATTTCTCACTCATGTAGGGTTAAAAAACGATAACGGAAATCTTTTCTGGAACCCCGGCGCGACTTTAAATGTCGATATCAATCACACAGAAGGCGTTGAGTTTCGATATAACGGATTCGGTATTACTCTGACGGATAATATCCGCTGGAGTGAATTAACAAAGACGCTCGTAAGTCTAGATTATAACCATCTTTCTTATCCTTCGAGGCCTACTACGGCGCGAACGGACAACGTGATCTCGATTGATTTCAGTACAACTTATCAATGGAAGAAAAAAATTAGTTTATTGGGAGATGTGCAGTATACGCACAATGGCTCAAACATTACGGATTCATATCTTTTTAATCGCACTGTATTTTCGCTCGGAATTAGTTACAGCATTCTTTATGAAGTTCGGGCAAGAGAGGTTTTGGATGGCTAATGCAAGTTTTAGGGTTCCTTTACCACTGAACGAACCCGTTCGCGGCTATGAGCCCGGATCTCCAAACCGCACGAGTCTCAAAGCAAGATTAAAAACCATGTCGACTGAGCGTATTGAAATTACTTGCTTTTTGGGTGGTCGCGAGGTCAGAACTGGAAACAAAAAAACAGTTGTGATGCCACATTCGCACAAAGAAGTGCTCGCTGATTTTCATTTGGCCGGCCCGGCCGAACTTAAGGCAGCCGCAGATGCTGCACTCAAAGCTAAAGCCGACAGA
>CAYJBA010000236.1:0-2057 GCA_964367865.1 uncultured Bacteriovoracaceae bacterium
GTCCCGCTGAGTTTTGATTTCCACTCGCTATCCAGCCTGAAGCATAAATTCCAGCTAGATCCACCCCTTGAATAGGAGGAATCAATGTCTCAAGTGCTACCTTTGATGGTAATAAATCTCCTGTAAAAACCTCTGAACTCTGACCATTGTTCTTAGGTGGCATACAAAATGGATCCGGCGGAAGAGTGCTCACTTCTGTTCTCAACCCCTCTATAAGGTCTACGCCCCGTTTCAAATCCGAATCTAAGTCACCTGTCAGATTGATTCTACCAATCGTCTCGCGATGATCTCCCTGCCCTTGTCCTTCTAAAATGAGTTTAAGTGTAATGTCTGAATCTCGAAGTGTACCCGTCTGCCGAACCTTTGCTCGGTTAAAGCGGATAAACTGGGATTCCTCGCCTAAATACGAAATGACCCCATGTTCTCGCGCCCGAAATTTAGAAAAGATCGCCTCTGAAAAACTGGAAAAATATTTTTCATCGATCAGGCGAGCGCCGCTCATGCGCCACCACCGAAAACTTCGACGTTCTCAAAAAGGCATACGGGCGACGCGTGCCCAACACGAATGGATTGATTGGGTTCGGCCTTTCCGCAATGAGGGGTACCGTACACTTGGTAGGTATCTTTATTTCCCACCTTTTTGAGCCCCCTCCAGAACGGAACGGTGATTCCGCGATAATTTGGGTTTTTAAGTACTTTAGTTAATTTTCCATTTTCAATTTTTTGCGCAAATTCGCAACCAAACTGGAATTTGTTACGGTAATCATCGATCGACCAGGAACGATTTGACCACATCACAACACCCTTTTCGACTGATCCGATCAACTCATTATAGCTAGTCGTGCCTGGCTCCAAATTGAGATTTGCCATGCGGTCTACGGGAGGCCGATTCCAGGACGAAGCCCTAAAGTTTGCAACGCCCGGGACACCGGAGCGAGCCTGACTTTCGAGACCTCCTAAACCGCGAAGCAAAACGCCTTCGCGAATGATGTATTCGCGTTTAGCCGCCATTCCAGAGTCATCGTATGCATAACTCGCGAGCTCTCCAGGAACGGTTGGATCAAACGTAATGTTCATGAGGGGTGACCCATAAACCAGATTTCCAAAATCAGAAAGCTTCACGAAACTGGATCCAGCGTAATTGCGTTCATCACCTAAAATACGATCTACCTCGAGCGGGTGCCCTATGCTTTCGTGAATCTGAAGCATCATTTGGTCTGGCATGATGACAAGATTTGTGGCTTCGGTGGGACAATCTTCTGCGGCGATCAATTCTAGCGATTGTTCTGCGACTTTTTGAACTTTTTCCCATAAAAACGGGTCATCAAGTATTTCAAATCCAGTCTGATACGCAGTATGATCCCAACCTCCGTTGGTCCGAGTCTGAACAATTGCGCCGTCTCTTGCCGTTGAGGCGTAAAATGGAAGCAAAATCATGAATTCCTGCTCGAGATCTGCGCCACTTGAGCTCACATAGCGCCAACTCAAAGAAACCTCCCGCAGAGTCGCTACTGTTCTAATTATTTTATCTGAAATTTTTAAATTTTTGCTGATCTTAGCTAAAATCTGATTTTGATCAGAAGCAGTCAGCCGCCCGGATCCCATCGTCCCTTTAATTCTGGGTGAAACATACTTACCCTGGATCGAGGGTCGTTGTTCCTTCGAAAATTTATGAATTCCCCATTTAGAAGCTAACCTCGCTTGTTCGCAAGCCCGCTCAGCCGCGCGCTGAACAGCGTGAGAAGTTCGCTCTGAACTTGCCGAATATCCAAACTGGCCGTCTACGAGCACTTCGACCATCCAGCCCGTCGATTCGAAAAAATAATTTAACTCAGGGTGACCATCGCGTATTTTTCTGAGCGTAGTCTTTTCGTGAACTTCTCGAATTCCAAACCAGTCGGCTCCTTTGAGGTCAATTGAGCCTAATGCTTTTTTAATATTAAATGTCGTCATCTTTATTGAGGATTTAGCCTCGGATGACTGCATCCGGGGCAGGGCGCTGCAATATCCTTGTTAAAAGTAGTCCATAGAGCCGTTACCGTACCTCGAAAACTACA
>CAYJBA010000236.1:2067-4864 GCA_964367865.1 uncultured Bacteriovoracaceae bacterium
GAAAACTACGGCTCATTATACCTACCATAGTTAGGGCAAGAGAAACCATGAGGAGATACTCCACAATTGCCTGACCATGTTGATTTTGTAATGGACGGCTGGATTGAGGACCGTCGAGTTTACCCAAAAAATGCTCCATCTTTATTATTTTAATGTAAAATGGAAACAAATGACAGTTAAGCTCGTAACTCATCGAAAAAGCACATTAAAGGCGTTTCTACCCGTCATCCTTATAATCGCCTTGAGTATTACCGCTCTTTTTATCATACGCAGTCAACTTCATACACCCAAACAGTCTCAGGAAAATGCAGTTGAGTTCGCAGTCGGTGCAAAACTACCTGACTTTACCTTGGGGGTATTTCAGGGCAAACTGGTTCAGTTTTCAAGCCTTAAAGGTAAAATCTTTTTAATCAATTTCTGGGCGACTTGGTGCGATGCGTGCGTGAAAGAGATCCCTTCGATTATTAAACTTTATGAAACCTACAAAAAGCTAGGATTTGAAATTCTCATGGTTGACCTGGATGACAAACCTGAGAAAGTTTTGCCCAGTGCTATCGTAGATTTTGGTTTTACTGGCCCGGTATACCTGGATCCGAATTCAACGCTTTCTGACCTTTTTGACGTACACGCTATCCCACTTACAGTTATACTCAGTAAGGATAGAGAAGTCCTTCTGATCGAAAGCGGCGAAAGAAACTGGAATAGATCTGACGTGCGTTCGCTTGTTGAAGGTTGGCTCTCAAAAAAATAGGGATATTCGTGACAGCGAGAGCAAAAAGACTTTATAAAATTTCATTTCCGCTCTTTGTAACTCAAAAAAATAAGTATTTTGCAGCCGTCCTGTTTGCTATTTATGCCTCAGTTCTCTACTTAAGTTCAAATCACTACCATCTGTTTCCACCTCAATATTTGCCCATGTGGTGGATCGATCGCGCAGTGCCTTTCATGCCTCACTTCATTTGGATTTATCTCAGCGAATATTTTTTCTTTGTCACCGTTTATTTTACCTGTAAGGACATGGTGAACCTGAATAAATATTTGTACTCCTTTGGCGCGATCCAAACTGTGAGTGTTATTATCTTTACTCTTTGGCCGACCACTTACCCCCGAGAGCTGTTTCCACTACCAGCTGATTTAGATTATTGGACATACACAGTCTTTAATAATCTCAGAACGACAGACACCCCTGCTAACTGCTGTCCCAGCCTGCATGTGAGCAGCGTATATCTTTCGACATTTATTTTTCTGGATGAGCAACGAAAAAAATTTCCTTTCTTCTTTCTCTGGGGGACCGCTATCGCGCTATCCACTCTGCCTACAAAGCAGCATTATTTGGTGGATGTGATTACCGGATTAATGATGGCAGTCGTCTTTTATTTTGTTTTTCACAAAATGATTGATTACTACCCCTGGGGTAAGCGCCCCGGTAAAGCCCAGGCAAAGCGATAATAAATTTCTTCGAATTTAGGAAAAGGAAGGATAGCGAAATCAGCATCTTTTCCTTTTTCGAGACTCCCTTTGCTAGACTGAAGCCCCAGTGCCCTGGCGGCGCTATAGGTCACCCCTGCAAAAATTTCGGCGCGAGACATCCCGAGATAAAGCGCCGAAAGTGTAAGGATCGCCGGTAAATTGAGTGTCATGCACGTGCCGGGGTTAAAGTCAGTTGAGAGCGCAACCGCGGCACCTGCCTCCAAAAGTTTTCTGGCAGGCGCATAAGCGGCTTTGAGATAAAATGCCGTACCCGGAAGTAGTACCGCAACTGTATTTGTAGCGGCTAGCCTCGCAACGCCGTGATCCGATATTTTAAGTAGATGATCTGCTGATAACGCTCCCATCTCGGCTGCCAGTGCCGCAGACTCGGTGTTGGTGAGTTCATCTGCATGAATTTTAATCTTTAGCCCCAGCGCTTTCGCTTTGCCCAAAAGCATCTTTGCATCGGCTACGGTAAAATATCCTTCGTCGACAAAAATGTCGCAGGCCTCTGCGAGTTTTCTTTTAGCCACTGCAGGAAGCATTTTTTCTAAAAGCTCCTTGATATAGGCATCGTGCGACATTTCGGGCGCCACCGCGTGTGCACCGAGAAACGTACCTAAAAGGGTCATTTCAGGCATTTTCTTTTTGAGTCTCTCGACTACCTCAAGGCACTTAAGTTCTGACTCCATTGAAAGACCGTAGCCGCTTTTAATCTCGATCGTTCTTACGCCATAAGAAAAAGACTCCTTAAGGCGTCCCAGTGCGAGCTTTTCAAGTTCACTGACGGATGCCGCACGTGTGGCACGAACTGTAGACACGATTCCACCACCTTTGTTTGCGATTTCTTGATAGGTCGCACCCGCGCACCGAGCGGCAAACTCCTCTGAGCGATCTCCTGCGAACACGAGATGGGTATGGCAATCGATCATGCCGGGAATGAGAGCCTGTTTTTTCTTAAGGTCTGTTTTTGGAATGCGAGAGAATTTTTTAGGGATGTCTTTTGTCTGCCCCACCCATTCGATTTTATGAGGAAGCGTTTTACCGGATTTTTTAATCAGGCTAAAAACGATCGCTCCATCCTCGATTCGCCCGAGATCCGGCTCTTTGGGGTGCCTGCCGTCTTTAGCGGCAATTCCGGCACCGGTAAGAACTTCACTTGCATGGATGATGGCGCGATAATTCGACATGATTAGATTCTATTTCAACATCGGGATTTTTCCACCCCGAGCGGCAAATTCACCGCGGCCGATTTTCGAAGCCGTCTCGTACCCCGCGTCTGAGTGCCTTAAAATTCCCATTCCGGGGTAGATCGGAAGAGCACACG
>CAYJBA010000237.1:0-4826 GCA_964367865.1 uncultured Bacteriovoracaceae bacterium
AGTGACTAGCGCTACTGCTATCATTTACGGGCAAATGATTTGGGATCCGGTAGTTCTAGCTGGAAAATTTGAGTCGCGTCTGCTCGTGACGTTTGCGATGATCGCCGTGGCGGTATCCACACTTGCTACGAACATCGCAGGCAATATCGTAAGCCCGGCCAATGATTTTTCGAATTTGGCCCCGCAAAAGATTGATTTTAGGATGGGCGGCTATATTACTGGCGTCATCGGAGTGTTTATTTGTCCATGGAAGTTGATTGCGGACCCGCAGGGCTATATTTTTAAATGGCTCATCGCTTACTCAAGTCTACTCGGCCCAGTGGGTGGCATCATGATCGCAGATTATTTTTTCATCCGTAAAAAAGAACTTAAAGTCACCGACCTTTATAGGGGCTCGGGTATTTATTGGTTTAATAACGGATTTAACCCCAATGCAGTGGCTGCCCTCTGCTTGGGTATCCTACCAAATGTACCGGGATTTTTGATTGAAACCGGACTTCTCTCTCATGAAAGTTCTTGGGCGGTCTTTGCGTCGCTTTATCATTATGCGTGGTTTATCGGGTTTCTAGGGTCTGGAGTACTCTATCTTGCGCTGATGCAAGGGGTTAGAGTTCCGGTGCTCAGAAAAAGGCGCAAACTGAGAGCAGAATAAAAAAGAGCGGCCCCCTTTCGGAGCCCGCCCTCGTACAATCCGAAAATTATTTTCCAATCTCACTGACAGCTTTATCCGAAAACGCTTTTACGTAATCGACATAGCCGCCGCGAAAATCTGAAATCGTGTGCGAGTACGGATAATCCGGAGCCACACCATTATTTTCTACGAAATCCGAAGCCTGAGGTGGCGCTTTTTCGTTGTAGGGAAAAAACAACCCGCGGGTCATTCGGATGTGTATTCGGGAGTTGGGCAATATGCCGACTTCTTCGACGTTTCCGCCTAAGCCCATCGTGTTTTGATCGAAGATCTTAGCGCGTTTATTAGCCTTGATCAGCATGGGGAAAATATCTCCACAACTACCTGCTAGCTCATCGGCAAGTACGAGCATGGGCTTGCTCCAGTTGGCGTCTCGCTTTTGCGAGTAAGCATAATTAGTAAAAAGTGGAATCGCTTCGGAGAGAAGTTGGTGCTGATCGTAGGCTTTTTCTACGGTCAGGCTCCACGCCTCAAGTAATCGGGCGTCCCAGCTGCCATTGCCCTCTGTATCTTCTTTGGGCCAATTGAGTCTGAAGTCATTGATCCATTTACGGTCAGCGCGGCAATACTGCACAGTTTGGCGATCGCCGTCACGCGCAAATAAATCATAAAAATCAGAGCAATAGCTTCCACCCGGATTATGGGTCTGATCCAAAACAAGCACATCGGCCATTTCCTGATACTCTTCAAATAGCGCCATATATGCTTTCATATATAACTTAGGTTTGTAATCTTCAGGGTAGTAAGTCGCCTGTCGAACTAGAAGAACGTTTTTTCCGGAGTAGCGGTAGAGCGCTGCATAGATCGGAGGTTTTTCTTTTTCTTCTAATCCAAATTTCTTTCGAGCCGCATCACTGGGATAAACTTTTACAAATTTATATTTTTTAATCGTTTCGGGCGTAACAAAGATAGGATCGACCTGTCCCATTTGTCCGCGGTGGTTTTCAAACACGGTATTATAGTCATCGGCCATGGCCACGCGTAAATCGAGCACGGAGCGATTAGGAACAAAACGATCCATCTCCTTATTGTATTTTTCGGTTTCCCACGGAATATCCATGGCGATGGTCGTTCCTGCTACAGTACTCACTTTTACCCGAACACTGTTCGAAGCAGGTACTAGATCCGTCATAAATGAGGGGCGCATAAATACATAAAACAAAGCATGCTGATTAAATAATTCGCGGGCCCATGATTTGTATTTTAAAATCAATGGCAAGTAAGACATGACGGGTTTACCATCCACCTCAGTCACTTCGTCGCCGACATTGATTCCAGTATTTTTCTTCAGGTCATCGCCTATCGAGGCAACAATAGCTTTGCCTTCGATCGGAGTTATGCCGAGTTGAATTCGGTAGCGCATGATTCCTGAGGCGCTGTTTTCGACTTGAATCTGTACGTGCCCATCTTTTAAGAGAGCGCCGAGTTGCATGATGTAACCTGCAAATTCTTCGTCCGTTTTCGCAGTTAAGGCCTGAGCTTTGAGCTGCGTAGCTGCTTGCTCAATATTGAGCTTTAGAAGCGATTCTTTATAAGCGTAGGGTCCGTAGTAGGTTTTAAAAAGGTTTAATAGTTCGTCAAAATCTTTTGCCTTTTCATCGGGTGCGAGTTCTCGCAGGGGCGCATTAAAAAACCATGCACCATTTAAAATCCCAACGGCCTGTTTTGCACAGCTGGCACCCATTAACGCAAACGCAGCCAATAAAACTAAACCCCGTAAACTGGTCTTCATTAATTACTCCCCTTGATTTAATAAGTATAATTAACCCCACGCGTTAACACCGCTCAAGGGGCTTGTAAAGAGAAAGCCTAGAACAGCTGGGGGCTAGGATTAAATTAGAGTTTTTTTAGATCAATATTTACAAGCGGATGATGCTGATGAACCAACTCAGCCTGCATACAAGTCCAAGGCTCAGGTCCGGTATAATTACCAGTGTCTACGTAAATAGACCCCGAACTCCTTTGGCAATAATGGCGATGTTCGCAGGGTTTACAAATCTTGAAGTCTTCGAGTTTGAGGCCCCGGATTTTATTGAGTTCGGGCGAATTTTTCCAGATTTCCGAAAAGCTTTGCTGTCTCAGATTCCCTGAGGCAATGGGAGCTCCAATACAGGGGTAAACCTCGCCAGTTGAATTCACTCCGCAAACTAGCTTGGCGCAAGCGCACTGAACGCTATCTATTGGATTATAAAGATCCGAAAATAGATGTCCCGAAGGACCGGTCATGAGCTCATCGAGCTCAGCTCGGGTCATCCTGTGATCTTGGGAGTCTTGGGTCCCGTCGTAACGAGCGGTGAGTTCGGTTGAAAGTGAGTAACTTGCGTCTAGGTCTTTGGCGAGCGCGATCATAGATTCAACTTCGCGAAAACAACCCCGATGAAGGATGAAGCTAATGGCTGGATAAATACCAACTTTACGTGCTGCTCGAATTCCCCGAAGTGTTCGCTCAAACGATCCTTTTAGGGTAGTAAAGGCGTCGTGAGTCGCAGAAGTCGCACCGTAAAGACTAATATCCATTTCTGTTGCTCCAGCGGCGAAAATCTCTTGGGCCCGAACTTCAGTCAAAAGGGTCGCGTTAGATTTAATTTTAACGGCCATGTGGAGTGACCGAGCATAGACAATGAGCTGCGTGAGCTCAGGATAAAGCAGTGCTTCGCCCCCGCTAAATGAAACCATGAGAGCTCCTGAGTCTGAAAGCTCTTTTAAGATGCGCCTGACCTCAGTGGGTGTGAGCTCGTTATCTAATGTAGATTTCGGTGCTGGTTTCGAGCGATCAAAGTTATAGCAATGAACACATTTGAGGTTGCATTTGAGTGTTAGCTCGATCGTGGCAAAAAGTGGAACATGACGCTCAAGGGCTAAAGATTCCATTTCGCGCATGAGAAACTGCGAGGGGGACTCACCTTCGGCGCCGAAGCTGTATGCCGAAACTGGAGCCGAGGTCTCAAGTAACCCATTTAACATAAGGGCTTCTAAAAATTCATTGAGGTCCGCTTTGATCTCGCCTAAATCGGCCTTAAACTCACTGGCTACGATATCGGCGATCGTAGTTTCTGATTGCTTTCCATCTAGTAAATTCCAGATCAAGGCACCTACCGGACTAAATTTGTAAATTTTACGCTCGCCCTTGAGTTTAAGTACAAATACGTCGTCATCGATTTGGGACCAGGCAAGATGGGGATTTCGGACCAGTGCGGTCATTTTAGGAGTCCGTGTTGATCCAACTAATCAGCCCCGCTTGATCGAGCTTGGCGAAAAATTCGGATAAATCTTGAGCAGCGTTCATTGATTCAACTTCAAATGAATGAACGATTTTTTCGGTCAATAATTCGAGGGGGTGGTGGCCGTCAGAGTGGTTCCAAAGTAGCGTCGCAACTGGGTTAAATTCATGCACTTTGCCATTTTCTGGCTCAATCAATATCGCCCGGCCATCCACTTCTTTATAGCGCACCTTCTGGTTTCGAATGGGTTTCACAACCCAATTAAATCAGGAGTTCGAGCGCGCTGCAAGCATCAAACCTTGACGAAAGTTTGGGCTGGCCGGACAATATTAGAATCTAGGAATCAGGTCTAACCCAGGAGAGTTCCGGTGCAAGAATCTCGCATTCAACGATTGACCGAAGAACTAAAGTCGACCTTTTTTAAAGAAGGTGATTATCAACTTTGCCTCGAAATCGGTCGGGTGAGACTCGATATTTTTACCTCATCCACGGCCACACTTAAACGCATGAGTGAGTACTTCGCTGATTTTCTTTCGTCCGGTCCCGCAGATGCATCGATTTATATTCGCACTTTGGCGCCTCTAGATGATCTTTGGGAGGATGACGATGCTGAATTTACGGTAAGAGGTCCTCTCGCATTTCAGCGAGATTTTGCTGCTGAACGTATCGGACCAAACCAAGCTGTAGCGGTAATAGCGCCAGGCCTAGACGATGCATTTCATAATTTACTCAGATGGTATCTCCCCCCATTTTTACTTAAAAAAGGCTGCTTTCTCATGCATGCAGCGGGAGTCGCCCGCAAAGAAGCTGGCGCCTACCGTGGCTATGTTTTCTTTGGACAAAGTGGGGCGGGAAAATCTACAACTGCAAAATTGATCTCAGAAGCTGACTCAAGTGCAGTTCTATTGGGCGAC